>NZ_CALXRN010000179.1 GCF_944390595.1 uncultured Brachyspira sp.
TAATAGAGCAAGGTGCTGATGTAAACATAAAGAATAAACGAGAATATACTCCTTTGATATATCTTGGTATGGGTGAAGGTAATTTTAATAATAAAAGTTTTCAGGAATATCGTATAAAATTAGCTGAGGTTTTATTAGAAAAAGGTGCAGATATTAATGCTCAAGATTATGAAGGATACACTTCTTTAATTTGGGCTTGTGCATCATCAGGATCAAGGTTTGCTGAACCATATGTTAAATTTCTAGTAGAAAAAGGAGCCGATGTAAATATAGAAGATGACCATGGAGATACTGCTTTAGATATAGCAAATAATCTTAAACTTAGAAAAATTGCAGGTATTCTAAAAAAAGCTCAAAGAAATAGAAAGTAAATTTCATATTTAAATAAATTAAAATCTTCATTATAAAATTGATATAATCTATAATGAAGATTTTTTTAATATGATTAATTATATAATAATTATGTAATATATACCTAAACAACTATATTTTGTTAAAAATAAATTTATATTTTTGTTTTGGTATCTTGCCGCCACTTCTTTTACGACTAATGAAGTGCAAAAAAGCTATATTCTCTATAAACTAAAAACTGAATTTGATAAACAACACATAATAAAGCATACATTTAACAAAATATAAAAATTTACAAAGCAAATAATTTTTATTACATATAAATAATAATAAGTTTATAAATAAAAATTTTTAATAAATTCTATTTTATTATATAATATAAACAATGTTTTAAATATGATGTTTAGGATTTATTAATATGAACAAAATAGAAAGCTATTTTTTACAGCAGAATAAAATAAAATTCTCAAATGTTGTTTGTAATTCTCATAGCAAGAAAATAATATTAAGAAATCCAGCAAAAACAATAAAAAAGCAAAGCGGCAAGGATATTAATATAATGAAAGAAATAAAAGATGAAGAATTAAAGAAAATATACAGTGAAGTTGAAAAATGTATGAAATGCGAAGCTTTATGTAATAGCAGATTGAATGTTGTATTCGGACGCGGAAATGAAAAACCTGATATAGTATTTGTAGGAGAAGCTCCGGGAGCTGACGAGGATAAACAAGGACTTCCTTTTGTAGGCAGAGGCGGAAAATTACTAGATAAATGGATTAATCAGCTTAATATTGATAAAGAGCCGTATTATATTATGAATGCTTTAAAATGCAGACCTCCTGAAAATAGAGATCCTTTGCCTGAAGAAAAGAAAAACTGCAGAGATTTTTTTGTAAATCAGTTAAAAATACTTAATCCTAAAATAATATGTGCTTTGGGAAGACATGGATTTGGTAATTTAATAGATTTTGATTTAAAAACACCTTTTGGAAAAGCTAGAAATAAAGTTCATTATTATAATAACAATGGAAAAGATGTAGCAGTTATAGCAACATATCATCCTGCATATATTTTAAGAAATCAGAAAGAGGAACAAAAAGTAATAGATGATTTGAACTTTATGCTTGAAGAATTAAAAAAGATAAGAAATAGCTGAATTATAATTTCTAATATTTTTTATTAACTAATATAACTAAAATTTGGGGGGATATGAAAACAAAGTATTTAATTCTAATATTTGTAATGTACAGTTATTTGCTTCCTAACCTATTTAGTGAAAATATATATTATGACAGTGAAAATGAAGAAAATAATATATTCAACAATTCAAATATTCCAAAAAAACCTAGTGTATTTGATTATATAACAGATGATAATAAACTAATATATATTATAGAAAAAATTGACAGATATTTAGAAAATGATGGTGATATTAATATAACAAATGAAAATGGAAATACTTTATTAATGGAAGCTGTTTCAATAGGTTATTATGACTTAGCTGACTACCTTATAGAAAAAAAGGCTGATATATCGATAACAAATGCTAAAGGGGAGAATGCATTAATATTATCCGCTAATTATCCATATATACTAAATCTTCTTATAAATAATAATGGAGATGTTAATTCCTCTGACAACAGCGGAAAAACAGCCCTTCATTATGCTTGTTCAGCTGGTGATTTATATTCTGTAAGATTGCTTATAAAAAGCGGTGCTGACATACATAAAAGGGATATATTAGGCAAGACTATACTTATGTATGCCGTTGAAAATGAAAATATGGAGCTTATAAAATATTTAGTTGAAAATGTAAAAGTAGATATTAATGAAAAAGATGATTGGGGGCAGAATGCTATATTTTTTGCCACAAAAATAGAAATAGCTAGATATTTAATTTATAATAATATAAACTATACAGAGACAAATTCCATAGGTTTAAAGGCTTATGAAGTTATGAAATATAACGGATACATTAATGTATCTACATATTTAAAAAAATTAGAAAAAAGATAATAACTATTATAAAAATATCTTTAAGGATTTTTTTTATAAACCGAGAATATTTACAGCATATTGGAGTTTATATGAATATTAAGGTTATTTTACTCTTTGTTACTATAAATATATTGCTTTTCGCTCAATATACATCTACAACTAATAATAATATATTAGTTAATACCGGAGAAGGAAGGGTTGATTATACAACATATACAATATATGCTGATGCAACTGCTGATTTCATAACAGACAGACGTCTGCATCCTGAAGCATTATTAATATTACAGCAGCAGGCTGAAGAAGAAACTGTAAAAACATTGTATGATACATTAGGCAATATACCTATAGACAGTGATGATACAATATACAATATCATAGAAAACAATATGGTTTTAAAAGAAAAAGTTGTAAGTTCTATAAATAATGCCAGACTTGTTGGAATATCATACCCTACTAGAACAAGTGTAAAGGTTCTTATGGCTTTGGACATGACAACAAATAATTTAATGGCAGATCTTGTAAATAATATAAATGTATATAAAACAGATCCAATTATAACATATTTTGATACTGGTACAGATTACGACAGTCTTGTAATAGATGCCAGAAATATAGGTTTTACACCATCATTATTCCCTACAGTATATGATGAGGACGGAAACGAAATATACAGCATAGCTTATATAAATAAGGCTATAGCAGCTACAAACGGTTATATTACATATTCTACAAATTCATTCCTAACTAATGGAAATATAACCAATATAGTAGGTCAAAAACCATATAATGTAGTTGCTTGGAGAGCCAGAGGCAGACTTGCAAGTGATTTAGTTATAGGAAATGAGGATGCAAGCATTATAATGAGCAGTGCTAAACTAAAGAATGCTATAAAAAATTGCAAAGTTATATTTATAATTGATTAATTTTCTATTCATTTTTTTTGAAAATATGGTATATTATCAATAATAATATATTAAGGCATTTTTCAATGTGTGTTAGGGAAAATTATATAGATGATATTTTTAAAAATCATGCTTATAAAGAAAGTATAAAAAAATACGTATTTAATGAAATTGACAGCATAGATTTTAATCCTGATGAAATAATATATAGTATGTCAAATGATCATAATATATATTCAAAACTATTAGATATCTATTTAGAAAATAAAAATGATGAATCTATATTAAGATTATTTAAAATAATATCTTTGCATTATGTAGAAAATATATATATCTTTGAAATACTAATAATAAATATGATATCCGGTATTAGTATAAAAGAATCTTTATTGAAATGCATATCATTAGAAAAAATTAATAATTGGAACAGAGAATATAAAAGACATTCATATAGTATAAATCCTATATCTAATGAAATTATGAATGCTAAAATGCACATATCTATTTATTATTACTATGCACAAAAATATTTTCCTAAAGAAACTGATGAATATATGGAAAGTATATGCAATTCTAACATTGATGAGATAATAGAAGAATATAAAGATAATATATTAATTGCTTTAATGGCAATATCTATAAAAATATATTATGGTGATTATGAAAAGATAGGAAAGATATTAGAATATTCAGATAAAGTTAATTATTTAGATTATATGTTATCTTTATTGTTAATAATAGATTTAGATGATAATATAAAAAATAAATTTGCTGAATTACTTGAAAATAATATTCTCAATAAAAATAATGATTTGCTTGTAAATTTAGCTTACTTAATAAGAATATTTTTCCTAATAAGAAAAAACTTCAGTAAAAAATTAGAAAACAAAAGTTTTAATGAATTTATTAATTATTTAGAACAGCTTAATATGCCTAAGTACTTTGTATTCCTAGTAGAATACCTAGATTATAATATATTTGCAAATTCTAATAAAATTTTTGACGGAGTTAAACTTCTTTATGAAAATGATAAAACATCATTTTATGAATTATATGAAATATTAAAGCATGTTAATATTCCATATATAATAGAATTGAAAGTTATACTAACATGTATTCTATTAATAATGAATGATGAAAATGCTGATATGACTATATTAGATAATAATATAGATTATTTTATAAACAATATAAAAAAGGATTTAGAAAAAGTTTATCAAATAAAGTCTGAGAATATATTTGAATTATTATCAAATGAGAAAATTGATAAATATGATTTATCCGTTGAATTAAGCAATGATATAATATTTTCAACAAGAATAATAGTTATAATGTATGATTATAATGAAAATGCAAGAAAGGTTGTAAGAGCTTTATTAAAATCATTGCCGTATAATTTAGCAATACCAATAATGATAAAAGAAAGAAAGCAATTTTTTAATATAAAACTTAAAGAAATATTAGAATATTTGCAAGGGTATGAATTAGATTTAAAAGACTTGATAATTACATATTTATTTACTTATCCTATGTATATATTCAAGCCTAAATATATATTAAATATAGTTAATAAAAATGCTGATCACATAGTAAATATGTTTAATGATAAAGTATTTTTAAAAGCCGTTTCATATAAAAGTTATGCATTGATAGACTTTTTAGAACTTTTATATAATAAAAACAAAGCAGGATTAACTAATTATTCTATTTTATGCTACATACTTCATTTAAAAAATAAAGATATTATAAGATGTGCATTAAATTTGATAGAAAAAGATGAATATAATTCAAGAAGCTATGTAGAAAACAGTATACATGCTTATAGAGAAGATGTACAATTTGAATTAAAACGCATAATAAAAAAATGGAATTATAGTAGAAAAGGATTCAAATTCAATTCTATAGATGAAATAAATCAATATATCGATGATTACTATGATGAAAAATATGAGCATTTGATTGATTTTATAGATGAATCTTTAATAAGCAATGTATTGATGAAAAAAGATAATAATATAAAAGTTCCATCAAAAGTATTGAAATATATATTATTAGAGTATATGTTCCTTAAAGAACCATACAGAATAAAAGATGCTGACAGTATGATAGCTATATTTGATATAAATTCTGTTAGAAATACTTTTGAAAATATATACAGATATTGGATTGACAATGGATCAAAAGAAGAACATAAAAATATAATCATACCATATTGTATTTATGGTAATTATAATCAAATAGTAAGCATATATGACAGAATAGAATATTGGCATGATAATTTCAAATCATCTTTAGCTTCATACATAGTACCTGCCATAGCAATGAATGGGGATAAATTTGCTTTGATGATTATAAACAATATAATATATATGTCCAAAAACAAAAAACTAAAAAATGCCGCAAAAGAATCATTCAAAAAAGCAGCAGAATGCTTAGGAGTTCCTGTAGACAATTTATTTGATAAAGTTCTTCCAAATTTAGGATTTAATATAGAGAGAAATAAAAAAATATCTTATGGAGATAGAAGCTTCACATTGCAGCTTTTGAGCGATGCATATTTAGAGATTATAGATAATACTAATCATAAAATATTGAAAGAACTTCCTGAAGCAGAAGAAGGCGATGATAAACAAAAGGTTGAAGAAGCTAAAAAAATATTAATGGAAACTAAAAATGCCCTTGAAGCGATTATTGTATATCAGAAACAGAAATTGAAAAAAGTACTTTTAAATGGCAGAAAATGGGATTATCAAACATTTTTTGAAGTTTTTGTAGAAAATCCTGTTATGCAGTATTTTACTTTAGCATTTGTTTGGGGAGTATATGATGAGGACGGAAATTTAATAGATTCATTTAGATATATGGAAGACGGATCATTATCCTCTATCGATGAAGATTTATATGAGCTTCCTAAAGAAACACATTCCAAAAATTATATAACTTTATTCCATCCAGTAGATGCTAATGAAGAATATACAAAAAAATGGGCTAAGCAAATAGACTTATATGAAATAAATCAGCCTATAGAGCAAATACAATTAGAAAGATATATTTTAGAAGAAAAGCATGTTGAAAACAATGCTATGATGGCATTTCATGGCAAAAAAATATCAGAAAAATATATAGAAGAATTATCTAAAGATTTAGAAATAAAAATAAACTATTATAATGAAAATGTATCTTATTACATATTAGATGATATACTAAAAATAGTATGTGAAATCAATTGTATAGCTTATGATGAAGATATAATAATAGACAACATAAAATTTTATAAACTTGAGGAACATAATTTATTTAAAACATTAATAGATCCTTTTGCTATTCCTCCTAGATTTATAAGTACTATTTTACATTATTTAGAGCTTGGGTTTTATGATTAAAAATTATGGCATTATCAACTAATACATCAACAAGAACAGCTATAAAAAATGATTTAAGATTAAATTATCAAACTAAGCTTTGGCTTGATGTAATATCAATGCCGGCAATAGAACTCAAAGAGAAAATAGAAAAGACAATGGAGGAAAATCCATTTTTAGAATATGATGTAAAAGAGTTTAAAAATTCAAAATCATCTTCTTTAGATATTGATTCTATAATAGAAAATACAGCCCAAAATGATAAAGAAAGCCTATTTTCACATTTAAAAAGCCAATTAGAAATAATACTTAATGATAGAAAAGATATAGAACTTGCAGAGCATATATGCAGTTTCATAAATCAAGACGGATACTTAACTAATAGCTATGATGAAATATCAAATATATTAAATGCAAATATACAAAAAGTTGAAAAAATAGTATCCATATTGAAAACATTAGATCCTATAGGAGTAGCGGCAAAAAATATAAATGAATGCTTATCAATACAGCTTAAATTCAAAAAGCAGGAAATCAAAGAAGAAGATAAAAAAATATTCGATATAGCCATACAAATAGTAGAAAATTATTTGGATGAACTATCTAAAAAAAATTACAAATATATAGCCTCTAATATAGGAGCAGAAGAAGAGGATGTATTAAAGGCTCTTAAATTAATACAAACTTTAGAACCATACCCGGCAAGAGAATATGATACTTCTATGATAAAATATATAGTGCCCGAATTATTTATTTTTAAAGAAAATGATGTATGGATTGTAAAAACAGACGAAACATTTATCGCCCCCTTGAAAATTAGTAAAAAATATATTAAACTATTAAATATAGAGAAAAATAAAGATAGTGTAAACTTTTTGAAAGAAAAGAAAAGAGAGGCTGAAAGTTTAATCAATGCATCAAATGAAAGAAAAAAAACATTGTTAAAAATAGGAGAAAATCTGCTTAAGCTTCAAATTGATTTTTTTGAGTATGGAAAAGAGTTTATAAAGCCATTAACTTTAAAAGATATGTCTTTAGAAGTTAATTTAAGCGAATCTACTATAAGTAGAATAGCTAACGGCAAATATCTTAATACAGTTTGGGGTACTTTTTCTATAAAATATTTTTTCTCTAGAGCTATAAATGGCGGGCTTGGTTCTAGATCTGTAAAAGAAATTATTAAAAGAATTATAGAAAATTCTCCAGCAAAATTGAGTGATGAAAAGATTAGATTGATACTTAAAAGCGAGGGAATAGAAATTTCCAGAAGAACTGTTGCAAAATACAGAAAAAGTATGAATCTTCTATCATCAAGGTTTAGATAAAGTACAAGGAGATTTTATGCATCAAAATATTATTGGAAAGAATGTAAGAATCACTAAGAATGTTAAAGAACATATAGCAAATAAGATGCAAAATATAAAAATTCATGCTGATAGAATAATAGATGCTAATATTATATGCGAGCATATGCATGGAGAATATACAGTACAAGGTACTATAGCTTTTGGAAAAAAAGTTTTCCATGATAAAGAAAAAGAAAAAGATTTATATGTAGCAATAGATGCTATGTTCCAAAAAATAGAAAGAGAAATAAGAAAATCTAAAGAAAGAAATATAGATAGAAGCCAAAGAGCTGTTGTTGATAAAAGTATTCCAACTGACGATGATGATGAAAATACTTATTCTATTAACTCTGTTGGTATATATGAAAAACCTTTAGATGAATTAGATGCTGTACTTCACTTTAATGCTGATAAAAAACCTTATATGGCATACTTACCTATTAAACAAGGAGAAGACTTATACAGCATTAAAATAGGAAAATATCCTGTTTTCTTATTCAAAGGCGATAACAACAAAGTATTGGAAATATATCATAATGATGAATATTGGAACATAGATGAGGTAAGCGTAACTTCTGACAACAATATAGATGCAAGTAAAAGCGAAACTTACCTAATCGAAGAATATAATGTCAGCGAAGCTGTTAATTATTTGACAGATAACCCTGATAAAAAATTTGTTGTTTACATAAGCAGCATAACAGAACAAGCAGAAGCTGTATATAAAGAATCAAATAATTCATTTGTATTAATAAGAATTTTTGATATTTAATAAAAAAAATATATTACAAACCATTTTGGAGGGAATACAATATGAGTTTAATAGACTACATAAATAAAGAATCTATAATGATAGATGTACAAGAGACGGATAAAGAACATCTTCTCTCTAAAATGGTTGAAAGGCTAAACAGCTGCGGGCTTTTATTAAATAAAGATGATGCTGAACATGCTATTATGGCTAGAGAACAATTAATGAGTACCGGAGTTGGAAACGGTATTGCTATACCGCATGCTAAAACAGATGCTGTAAAATCTATTATTCTAAGTGTAGCAACAATAAAAAACGGAATAAATTACAAATCAGTTGATAAGAAAAAAGTATTTGCTGTGTTTATGCTTCTTGCACCTAAAGACTCAGCAAGTGAAAATTTAAAAGTTCTTACTGCAATAGCTAAGATATTAAGAGATAATCCGCATTTCTTGGAAAAACTTATAAATGCAGAAAAATCTGATGAAGTAATAGAACTTATTGCCAAAGAGGAAATGAAAATATAATGCCTAAAATATCTGTAAAAAAATTTCTTGACCTTAATGAAGCAAAAAATAACTTCTTAAAAGTAAGACGTTTAACCGGTTTGGTTGGAATGAAAAACGAAATAGTTAGTTATGAAATTAACAGACCAGGTATGGCATTGTTTAAATATTTTAAAGACTTTGCTTATCAAAGAATACAAATATTTGGTAAAGGCGAAGGAAATTATGTTGTAACACTTGATGAAGAAAATAAAACTGATGTATTTGAAGAAATGCTTAGCTACCCTATTCCTATATGCATATTCACTTACAATCTTAATCCTCCTGAATCATTCTTGGAAATAGCTAAAAAAAACAATATATGTGTTATAATAAGCGAATTAACAACTTCTGAAATGATTAGATCTATAGAAGCATTAATTGAAGATGAATTTGTAGAATCATTTACTACTCATGGAGGCCTTGTAGAAGTATTCGGTGTTGGAGTTTTAATATTAGGAAAAAGCGGTGTTGGAAAAAGCGAGGCTACATTAGAGCTTATATCAAAAGGGCATAGATTAATTTCAGATGATACTGTTGAGTTTAGAAAGTTGAAAGACGGCAGAATAATAGGAAAGAAAAACGAGTTTATAAAACATAATATGGAAGTGAGAGGTATAGGTGTAGTAGATATAAGCAGGCTTTCTGGAATGAGTGCTATAAGAGACAAAAAGAGATTAGATTTGGTAATAGAACTTGAACATTGGAAAGATGATGAACAGTATGACAGAATGGGGTTATTCGACAAAACATATAATATTCTAAATACAGAAGTACCTTATCTTAAAATTCCTGTACGTTCCGGAAGGAATATATGTATTTTAATAGAAACAGCTGCTAAAAATTTCCGTTTAAAAGAAATGGGTTATAATAGTGCTAAGGAATTGGATAAATCATTAATAGCTCAAATAGAAAAGAAAAAAGTAGATAATGATTCAAACCAATAAGCATGCCGCACTATGATTTTCATTCACATTTTCTAATTTAGGAACTGTATTCTTACATTCTTCTTTAGCATATATACATCTTGTATGGAATCTGCATCCTGATGGTATATCTGAAGCATTAGGAATTTCTCCTGTAATAGGCAATTCTTTTATTATGTTTACTCTGCCTGAAGAAGCATCAGGTACAGCTGCAATTAAAGCCTTTGTATACGGATGTTTAGGATTATCTATTATCTCATCAGCATCCCCTATTTCAACAATACTTCCTAAATACATAACAGCTATTCTATCTGCAAAATATCTTGCTGTTGATAAATCATGTGTAATATATATATAACTTAAATTCTTTTCTATTTGAAGTTCTTTCATCATATAAAGTATCTCTGCTCTAGTAGATAAATCTATCATAGATACCGGTTCATCAGCAACAACTAATTTTGGATTAAGTATCAAAGCTCTGGCTGTAGCTACTCTTTGACGCTGTCCACCGGAAAGCATATGCGGATAACGATCCATAAACTCCTCAGGCGGGTTAATCTTTACATCTTTTAATGCTTTTATTACCATATCATCATATTCTTTTTCATCACCATTAATATTATGAATATACAGAGGCTCCTTTAATACATCTTTTATTTTAAATCTAGGGTTCATAGAAGCATAAGGATCTTGAAATATCATCTGAACATTTCTTCTATATCTGTTTGTTTCTTCTTTATTAAAATTGTTTATATTTTCATTTTCAAATATAATATTTCCGGAAGTGGGATTTATTAACTTCATAACAAGTTTTCCTATGGTAGTTTTTCCGCTTCCAGACTCCCCTATTACAGCAAGTATCTCTCCTCTTTTTACTTCGATAGTTATATCATCAACAGCTTTAATTTCTTTAGTTTTTTTCATTAAACTTTCTAGAAAATTAGCATGGGGATAAAAATATTTTTTGACATTCTCAAGTTTTAATATTATATCATTATACATTCAAATCTCTTAAATAGTTATTTTATATTAACATAATATTAATATATTATAATACAGAAATCAAGTATTTATTTTTATAAAATAATAAAAGTTGACTATTTATATGTATTATAGTATAATTAATCAAATTAAATTATAAGTATATCTATGAAACAAATAGAATTCAAATTTTATATTCTTAAACAGCTTTATCTTTGCTGCCAAAATATTTTATGGTTGGTATATGAAATATAAATATTTAATTTATATACTGATTATCATCCTTTCAATTATTATTGGGATATTCACAAGAGTACAATTATATGATAAGTACAATTTAACCAGCGGAGATAGTTTAGAGCATTATTATAATATGAGAAAATATTATGATAATAAAGAATTTCCTGTAATGGGTACGCATGTAGTATCGCCGCAATTAATTATAGGTTCTAAAGATGTATATGATATTAATACTCCAAGAATACCAGGAGGAACATTTTATATACAATACACATTATTATACTTTTTATCCAAAGAAAATTTCGATATAACAAAATTGTTAAATTACATACTTATTACTATATCTCCAATAATATTTATACTTTTTGTGTTGAAAAGATTCGGGATTAAAATAGCATCTATAATAATATCGTTATTGTTTATGAATATTACTTTTTTACACCTTCAAAATGAAATATATAATCCTGATACTGTCTTTATTTTATCATTTTTATCAATAACATTAATATTAATTTACATATCATCAGATAATAAAATATCATATATAGCTAGTATTTTTATATTTCCTATTTTAGCTATGGAATCTATGTGCCATATAGCCACTTTTTTTAGTATTGTTCCAACATTTATTATATATTTAATATTAAGATGGAAAAAAACTAAAAATTACATTATACCATTATCAATTGGAATATTAATATCATTTTTATTATATGTTCCATATTTTGTATATGAAATAAAAAATAATTTTCCAAATTTTATGAATGTTATCAATTTAAAAAATTCTACAAAACCAATAATACAGCCTCCTCAAATATGGTCTATACTATTTTTTCCTACAAATGAACCAAACTATAATTATGGAAATAATATAATGGTCATATTTACAAGATGGTTTAATGGAGATATAAAATTAATATTCAGCTTCATATTTTATATAATATCAGTATTGATTGGATTATCATCTTTTATAATTTTAATAAAAGATCTATTTCAAAAAAAACTTAAAGATAAATTAATATTTAGAGAATCTGCTGCAATATATTTTATATACATTGTAGCTACTATAATTATATTTATGGTATTAAATTTAGGTGCCGCAAGACCTAGATATTTTTATAATATATATCCTTTAACATATATACCAATTATATATTTAATAACAAAAATAGAAAATAAAAAATATTTTTATTTGATAGTTATATTCTCAGTGCTTAATTTATTTGCTGTTTATATACAAGTATATGATATTTATAAAGATAGAAAAAATTTAGGCTGGGAATTTATGATAAATCATATAGACAAAATATTAGAAGATTCAAATGAAACTTCTTTTGATTTATATGACTCTGATAATTATTCATATCCATTAATTAAAATAAAAAATCCTAATTTCACACTAGATACTAATTCAAATATAAAATACAACATAATATCCAGTTCTGATAAGAATTTTAATAATTCAAATATGACAATAATTTATAGTAACGAACAATATATCACATATAAAGAATTTAAAACAAATATTAATTAATCAAATGACAAGCACATAAATGCCCATTTCCAACATCTTTTATCATAGGCTCTTCATTTTTGCATCTATCTATGCGTTCCTTACATCTATCATAAAACATGCATCCGCTTGGAGGATTTATCAAATCCGGAGGAGTACCTTCTATAAACTCTAATTTACTTACAGCTTTATTTAATCTAGGAGTAGCTGCTAATAATCTCTTAGTATAAGGATGTTTTGCATTTTTATATATCTGTTCATTGTCAGCAAGCTCTGCTATTTTTCCAGCATACATAACACAAACTCTATCTGAAATCTCTGCCTCCAATGCCAAATCATGCGTGATAAAAATAAATGATAAATTAAAATCTTTCTTTAGTTTTTTCAAAAGATTAATTATCTGTGCCTGAACTATAACATCCAATGCTGTTGTAGGCTCATCTAATATTATGAGTTTAGGTTTTAAAAATAAAGCCGCTGCTATAACAACACGCTGCTTCATTCCTCCTGAAAGCTCATGAGGATATCTTTCTGCTACATTAGGATGAAGTCCTACATATCCTAAATATTCCTCTATAAGTTTATTAGCTTCTGATTTGGACATATCAGCATGCCTGTCAAGAGTTTCTATCATTTGGCTTCCTATTGTGTATACAGGAGTAAGAGAATTCATAGCTCCTTGAAAAACCATAGATATTTTTGCCCATCTTATATTCTTTCTAATATATTCTTCTTTAAGCGGTATAATATCTTCATCATCAAGTATAATTTTTCCGCCGTCATATTTACCAGGAACAGAAGGCATTCTCAATAAAGAAGTTCCAAGACTTGTTTTTCCGCATCCGGATTCTCCTACTATACCTAAAGTTTCTCCTTTTTTTATTTCAAAGCTTATATCATTAATAGCTTTAACTATACCTTTTGAAGTATGATAGTACATTTTTAAATTTTCAACTTTTAATATGTTTTCCATATTATTCCTGCTTAAAACAATATATTATGTTAATTATAATATAATATTAATATTTTTACAATAAATGAAAATTTATAAACAAAAAAATAATAAAACAAATTAAACAAATTGAAATAATTTTCTTTTAGTGTACAATAAATACATAGTCTTAATTGTGAAAATAATCTTTGGGGGGCGATATGAAAATAAAAACAAAATTCATTATATTTGGAATCTACACAATTATATCTATTGCAATACGAATTATATTACAAATAAATATAAGAAATAGTATAAAAGAATTTAGAAGTATATATCAATATGTAATTAAATCATCATCAATAGCAAGAAAATATCAGCAAAATTCAGCATTTTTAACTCAATTTGTAAGAAGCTATGTTGCAACCGGAGATGAGAAATACGAAAAGGCATATAATGAATGCATAGCAATATCAGGAGGAACTCAAGCTACACCATTAAAATATGACAGAGGATTATATTGGGCATTATATCTAGCAAGCGGAAATAAACCATACGAGGATGGTGAAACAAAATCTTACGAAGAAGTTATGAAAGAATTAAATTTTTCTAAAGAGATGTTTGATTATTTAAACTTATCCAAATCCAGATCAGAAGAATTGGTAGAATTAGAAACTAAAGCAATGGAAATAATAAAATCAATACCAAAAGGAACAAATAATATTATTGCTCCGGAATATCAGGCAAGACAATTAGAAGCAATAGAGTTAGTTAATGGTAAAGAATATGAAAATAGCGTATATGAAATAATGCAGCCTATAGATAATTTTTTTGATAAATTAGAAAGCGACAATATAATTAAATTAGAAGAAGCAAATAATAAAGTTGTAAGATCCAATATTATATTTTATATAGTATTAATGTTTGTAGGTATATCTATATTTTTATTTTTGGTTTCTATTGCAAAAAGTATAATGAAAAATTTAAATTTATGCGTTAATCTTTCTTCAAATATATCTAAAGGGAATTTAAAAATAGAAATAGATGAAAAATTATTAAATCAAAAAACAGAATTTGCAGAATTGTTAAAAAGTTTCAAAAATATGTCTGATAATCTTAGAGATATAATATCTAAAGTACTTCAAAGTTCTGATAGAATATCAACAGCAGCAACGGAAATATCAAATGGAAATGATGATTTATCTAATAGAACAGAAATGCAGGCATCAAGTTTGGAACAAACAGCTTCAAGTATGGAAGAAATAGCATCCACAATCAAATCTTCTGCCGATAATTCAGTTTATGGAAATGAAATGATGAAAGACTCAGAAATATCTGTAAGAGAGGCTGGAAATATAATAGAAGAAACAACAAGCAATATAGAATTAGTATACGAAGCAAGCAACAAAATAACAGATATAACAAAGATAATAGAAGGGATAGCGTCGCAAACTAATATATTAGCACTTAATGCTTCAGTAGAAGCAGCTCGTGCCGGAGAACAAGGAAAAGGATTTGCAATAGTAGCTTCAGAGGTAAGGAATTTAGCTCAGACATCTCAAAGTTCTGTAAAAAATATTACATTATTAATAGAGGATTCAAATAAAAAAATCAAAACAGCTGCAGAAACAGCAAGAAAATCACTAGAAATATTTAGATTAATAGAAGAAAAGATAACAAACACTTCTAAAATAATGCAGGATATAAGCTCTATGGCAGTAGAACAGCAGCAAGGTGTATATCAAGTAAATACAGCAATAACTCAAATGGATTCTGTAACTCAGCAGAATGCATCATTAGTTCAAGAATCATCAGCAGCATCTCAGGCACTTATGCATCAAGCTAAAGAGTTAGTAAGCCTTATGGAATTCTTTAAAGTTTAATAAAAATATTTAAAGTAAAAGCGATGCCTAATATAAAGTATTGCTTTTACTTTAATAAATCATATAATGAAAATGAACTCCGTTTTCAATTTGAATATCATTAAATAATTGTACGAAACCTAATTTTTTATAAAATTCCAAAGCATAATTACTGGATTTTACAGTATATTTATCAGACTTTAATATATTTTTAGCCTCTTCAAATAACTGAGTTGCTATTCCTAATTTGAAATGCTTGTCATCTACAAAAAAAAGAGATATATGATCATAATTTGTTATTTCAAGCATTCCTACTATAATATCATTATCATCTTTTGCAGTAAGTATCAAGGAGCCTTCCATAAAAAACCTTACTTTCATACTGTCAAATGAAATGAACATAAGTACATTCTCAATTCCTTCTTTGGTGTCCAAATTGGAATTGTACTTCAAATATATGTTTTTGGCGAGAATAGAAACCTCTTTAAGATTTTCTAAACCCGCCCTCTCAATTTTAAACATATTATTACTTTTAAATTTACTCAAAGGCTTTTATTAATCTTTGAAACGGCAAATGATTAGTATCTTTAACAAAAGAACCATTTTTATAATATCTTAAATATGGTATTAATCCATTATTCCATACTGTTTCTTTAAAATTCATAAAAGGTTCATATAATGGACTTTGATTATACATGCAAATAAAAATTGTAATATCTATAGGAGATTTCTCTTCATTAGCCTTTAATTCCCTTTCTAATCCTTTCCAATCTCCGCACCAATCCTGAGTAAATATAGCAAGAACATTTTCAGATGCTTTTTTTATATTATCGCTTACTTCATTATTATCAATTATATATTGCATTTCTTTTTCATCAATATCTTTAAAAGTTATCATTAATAACTCCCTCCGTTAAAATATATGTTAGAATATACTTACATAATACTATAAAAAACACTTTTTATCAAGAAAATATTTACGATAATAGATTCAAAGGAAGGTTTATGAAAAAAATAATATTATTCATTATAATTATTTTAAATATGATAAATTCAATGCTATTTGCAGGCGATTTTCTTGAAGATCAAAAAAGATACAGCAGAGTAAGAACAGCAATAAAAGAAAAAGATAAATTAGTAAAAGATACATTAAAAAATAATAATATAAAATTAAATGAATTAAATATTATAATAACAGCATACAAGCAAGAGGACATATTAGAAATATACGCCAAAAATAAAACAGATAAAACATATAAATTAATAAAAACATACAATATAGTATCAAAATCCGGAATATTAGGTCCTAAAAGAAAAGAAGGCGATTTGCAAGTACCGGAAGGTTTTTATTATATAGACAGATTTAACCCTGCAAGCAGTTATTATCTTTCACTTGGAATCAATTATCCAAATGAATCTGATAAAAAGAAAAGCGATGCTGCAAGATTGGGAGGAGATATATTTATTCATGGTTCTACAGTTACAATAGGATGCATGCCTATGACTGATGACAAAATAAAAGAAATTTATCTATATGCAGTATATGCTAAAGACAGCGGACAAAATAAAATACCTGTTTATATATTCCCTTTTAAAATGAATGATGCTAATTTTGATTATTATAAAAAAGAATACAGCAAATCATTAGCAGATTTTTGGAGCAATATAAAAACAGGATATGATATATTCCAAAATTCTAAAAAAGAATTAAATATCAAAGTAGATTCAAATGGAAACTATGTATTTTAAATCCTTGCAATTTTTTTATAATGATATTAATATGTAGAATACATAATAATCGGATAGTAGGTTAATGATTCAATTAAATAAAAATATATCTTTTGTCAGTACATACAACTTTTGGTCTTATGTATTAATTATTATTGTATTATTCAATTATTTGCTTTTTAGAGCTATTGTTATTGATAATAATTCTTTTTTATATTTAATTACTTCTATTTTGGATTATGCTGTATTGCTTATTTTCTTTTTACTTGTATTTTATAAATTTTATAATTGCTTATTCAATTCTAATATTATGCTTGCTGTAATTGGAATACTTTTTTTAATACTCGGCACTCTCAGATTATATATAATGGAAATAACTATACATAATATCATAGAATTATCATTTTTTATAATTACATTAATTCTTACTGTAAAAATTATGCTTCCTATAATTCTATCAAAAGATGTAAATGAATTAGAAAGAGGAATATATATATTTATTCTATTATCTTTATTATCATCTAATATAAATTATCTTATAATATCTTCAAATAAAATTATAGATACTGATATTTTTCATTATATATCAACTTTTATTTCTAACTATATGATAAAATTATCATCATTTTCATTTACAATATTGATGATAGCATATATTTTAGCATTTATAAAATATGTGGTTATGCAAAATATTCATAAATCATTCATATTTGTAACTTTATCTATAGTATTTGCTTCTGCAGCTATATTTGTATTTGGAAGTCATTTTTTCTTAATGGTAATATCATTTTTTAGTGCATTGGGTATTGTAATGTATTTACCATTCATAGCTTATATGGTGATAATAATAATGTTTTTTATGACTTTATTTACATCATTTATGACATCAATTTTAGTAAAAATTTATTATCCGAAATTAATAATATTTACCCTATTCATGCTTGCAGGAATTGATATGAGTAATTTTTCATTAAGATTAATATCTATGTTTGCAATTATGGAAATGCTTAATATACAAAATATGCAAAAAGATAACAATCTATATTTGACAAATAATTCCCTATAATATATTATTTTTCTATTATTTTATTTTTTGAAAAACTATGAAAAAAGAAATCCTAAAAGAAGAAAAAAATATAAAGATTGAAGACATAGAGGATATTGCCAAATATCTCAAAAGCATATTAAAAGATGGAGACATCATAATAATGGAGGGCAATTTAGGATTCGGAAAAACTACATTTGTAAGAATATTATCAAGATTATTAGAAAGCGAAGATATTGTAAGCAGTCCGTCTTTTACATTGATAAATGAATATAATATTATTCTAAATGGAAATGAAAGCATTTTAAGACATGCTGACTTATACAGGCTTGAAAGTAAGGAAGAACTTGATGATATAGGATTTAAAGATAAAATTAGAGAAAATGGTATTACAATGATAGAATGGGGAGATAAATTTAAAGATTATTTTGAACCGCCTTATTATGTATTTGAAATATGCAGAGAAGAAGAAGACAGCAGATTATATAGGATAAGTTTAGTTTCATGAAAAAAGTTTTTTTATTTTTTTTAATACTATTTATATTATTGAATTCATGCTCAAAGAGAATAGAAAAAGATACTATAATGTATGCAAAGACAAGTGTATCTTCAGTAAATACAATAATTGGAGATACAATAGAATATGAGGTTCATATAATATACAAAAAAGATATAGAATATAAATATGAAGATGTTTCATTTGACGACAGAGATAATAAATGCAGAATCATATCAGTAGAAAATAAAAATAGAGATATAGGCGAATATAAAGAAAGAATAATTAAATACCAAATCGGTTTTTATGATGTAGGACAATTCGTTATATTTCCTTTTAAAATATCATACAATTATAATAATAAATATGAAGAACTATATGGGGAAGATGTAACAGTATTAGTATATCCTTTCTCAGACGGTGAAGTATTGCCTCCTATGAAAAATACTATTGGCTTAAAAATGCCTAAATATGTATGGGGTATCATTGTATTAATTGCTTTTGCAATTGTAGGAATAATAATATTAATATTTGCCATAGTAAAATATATAGAAAAGAAATTTAATGAAAAAATTAATATAAAAGAAGATACAGAAGCATTAAATTTATTAAAAAATATGGACAGCAGTGTTTATTATAATGAAGGCAGATATGCTGAATACTATTTTGAATTAACTTTTATATTTAAAAGATATCTCACTAAGAGATTTAAATTTAATATAGAAGATATGACAACAAGCGAAATAAATCAATTATTCAAAGAAAATAATTCTGAAGAAAGCGAATATATAATAAATATGTTTGAGCAGGCAGATTATGTAAAATTTGCAAAACAAATTTCAGAGCTTAATATAATGCAGAAAGATTATAATTTCTGTGTTGACTATATAATAAAAAATGGTAATTTACAAACTGCTTTAAAATTACAGGAAAAAGAAAATAAAAAAATAATGAAAAAAGAAAGAAAAGAGCAAAAGAAGGTAAAAAAGAAAACAAAAAAATTAAAAGAAAAATCCTTATAAAAAAACATGAATGAATATAATTTATACGATATAAAAGATACTATTGTGGCATTATCAAGCCCATATTCAAAAAGTGCATTGGCTATAATAAGAATGTCAGGAAACAAAGCACTGGAAATAGCATCAAAAATATGTTATTATGCTGGCAATGAAAGTAAAAACATAAATAATTTTGAACATAGAAAAAGTTATTATGCTTTGGTAAAAGATGAAAACAATACGCCTATAGATGAGCTTATCGTGCTTTCTACCCTATCTCCGAATACATTTACTTCTGAAGATACTATAGAATTTATTTCTCATGGCAGTATTGTAGTAATAGATTCTTTAATAAATCTTATAATAAGACAAGGAGCAAGAGCTGCTAACAGAGGCGAGTTTACATACAGAGCATACATTAACGGACGCATAGGCATAAGCGAAGCTGAAGCTATACATGATTTGATAGATTCCAATAATAAACTTATGGCTGAAGCAAGCATATATAAAATGCGAGGAAGACTCACTAGAGAGATAGATAAACTCAGAGAAAATATAAAAAACTCTCTTATGCTTGTATGCGGAGAATTGGATTTTCCGGAAGATGATACTGAAAATTTTTCGTATGATAAATTAATAGAAAATTTTTATGAATTAAAAAAAGATATAGAAAATATTTTGTCCAATTCAAAAAGAGTTGAAACACTTATAAACGGTATAAAGGTTGCTATACTAGGAAGAGTTAATGCAGGAAAAAGCAGTATATTTAATATGATACTAGATAGAGAAAGAGCTATTGTTTCTAATATAGCAGGTACTACCAGAGACTTTTTAAGTGAGAATATTTATATTGATAATATACCTTTTTATTTAATGGATACAGCAGGATTTCATAAAGAAGCTGATAATGATATAGAACTTGAAGGTATTGAAAGAGCAAAAAAATGTGCTGATGAAGCTAATATTATAATTGCCGTTTTTGATATAAGCGATAAAGCTAATGAAGATGATATCAACTTAATAGAATTCTTAAAAACATTAAATAATAAAAATATAATTTATATTCTAAATAAAACAGACTCAGAAAATAAATTTGATTATGATATTAACTCTGAAAACATAATAAAAATAAGCACAAAAACAAAAGAAGGCAAAGAAAAATTAATACAGTCATTAAAAAATTATGTTTCTGATTCTGATATGGAAATTTTTAATAAAGAAAGTTATGTTAACAGCAGAGAAAAAGGATATTTGGAAAAAAGCCTTAAACAGCTTGATATATGTATAGAAAAATCAAAGCAATCATTTTCTTTAGATGAAGTTGCAGAAGAGATGAATATATTAAATAATATACTTGGAAATATAAGCGGAAAAATTGATGCCGAAGAAGTAATAAATGAAATCTTTGCCAATTTCTGTATAGGAAAATAAATAATAAATTAATTCCTTAACGGCCGTAATTCTTTGACATTAATATTTTCTTATGAGTCTCATATTCTTTTATAAAATTATTAATATTTAATACATGTATATAATCATCATATATGCTTAAGGAATTTATTTTTTTTAATTCATGTTTCACTGCAGCAGCATTATTATACCCTATTATTGCAGCTATATCATTTACTTTATATAAAAGATCAACAGAATTTATTTCTTTACTAAATAATGTTTCTGTTTTTAAAATATAATAAATAGTTATATATAATTTTATTGATATATCATTTGCATTAAGTGCCATAACTTTTAATATATTATTTCTTATTTTAGTAGATACTATTTTCAGATAATATAATCTTAATGAGTTAACATTAAATATCATTGACATAACATCTTCTTTTTTTAATAATTTTATTTTAGAATCTTCTAATACAACAGCAGCAGTTGATAATGCCTGATAATTAATATCAGGAGCATATCCGTCTATAATATTATTACTAGAATATATAGATCTTGTAACTAATTTTGAGTTTACTATATTATATATTCCAATCTTACCAGAATTAATAAGATAAATGTAATTGCTTGCTCTGAGTTCGCTATATAAGCAATATCCTTTCTTATAATGAAAAATATTATCTTCCATTTCTGTAGGTTCTTCTATCTTGTATTCATGCATTGAAGAGAGAAAATTTTTAACCATTACAATATTATCACTGTTAGGAAATAATTCTAGATATTGATTATAAATTTTATACGAAACTGCAGGCAAATCATTATCAATATATATTTTCGCCATATCTAAAATATATTCTTCCGTCAAATCATCTTTAGTAATAGATTGATTATGAGATAACTTTCTA
>NZ_CALXRN010000180.1 GCF_944390595.1 uncultured Brachyspira sp.
TTTTCCTTTCAATTCTATCATAAATCATAAACCTCTGTTTTATTGAAGCCGTATTATGATTATAAATACCATAAATGACAAAATTTGTCAAAAATAATTTATTTATAAAAATTGTATATTAATTTTATAAATATACTTGATAAAAATATTAATATACAGTATTATATATAAATACTGTATTTTTATAGAGATTGATATAGATGATTAAATACAGAGAAATTAACTGCAAATCGGCTTTAAATAAAATAGATAATGAATACGGATTTTGCTATGATTTAAATATTTACAGAGGATGCCTGCATAAATGTTATTATTGTTTTGCTGTATATTCTCATAAATATATTAATTCAAGAGATTTTTTCGGAGAAATATTTGTAAAGAAAAATATTGCTGAAGTATTAGAAAAAGAATTATCATCAAGAAATTGGAATAGAGATATTATTAACCTTGGAAGCGTTACTGACAATTATCAGGAAGCAGAAAAAAATTATAAACTTATGAGAGATGTTTTAAAACTTCTTATAAGATATAAAACTCCAATGTGCATATCTACAAAAAGCGATTTGATATTAAGAGATTTTGATTTGATAGATGAGCTTTCAAGAATAGTGCCTGTAAGAATAGCATCTACTATAACAACATTAGATGAAAAATTATCTGCTTTAATAGAGCCTAATGTAATAAGTCCAGAGAAAAGATTTTGTATGCTTAGAGAGTTTAAAAAAACAAAAGCAATAGTTGCTGTTCATACTATGCCTGTTATGCCTTTTATAACAGAAGATGGTATTGAGGATATTTTTAAAAAAGTAAAAGAATATGGTATTGACTATTGTGCTGCTGATGCATTAAAATTAAAAGGAGAATGCAGAAAGATATATTTGAATTTTATTAGACAAACTTTTCCACAGCATTATAAAAAATATTTACACATTTATGGAAGCGACGGACTTTTAAAAGATGAATACAGAGAAAAATTATATTCAAAAATAAATGCCTTAGAAGAAAAATACAATATAACATACAAAACTAAAGAAGAACTTAACACAGAAGACAGTGTTTATAATAGATATAAAAATAAAGTATATGAAGAGGCACCAACTTTATTTTAAAAGTGATAACAAATAAAGATAAATCAATTTTTTAATTATAATTTGTATTAATATCAAAAAAATTATAATAATTTTATATCAAATTTGTATAAATTATCATAGTATAAAAATTAGTATTAAAAAAAATATATACAATTATAAAAAAATTTATTATACTTAATATAAGGTTTGATATTATATATGTGATATTAGTATACATAATATTTTTAATTTTATAATATCAAAAGATATATTCTAAAAATCTGGAGTTCTTTATATGAAAGATAAAATTTTCGGAGTACTGCAAAGAGTAGGCAGATCGTTCATGCTTCCTATAGCTGTACTTCCTGTAGCAGGTTTGTTTTTAGGTATAGGTAGTTCATTAACTAATACTACAATGCTTGAAACATATAATTTAATGGGTATTTTGGGACCTGGCACTATTGCTTATGATATATTATCAGTATTAAGTGAGGCTGGAAATATAATATTTGGAAATTTACCTATTATATTTGCTATGAGTGTAGCTATTGGTATGGCTAAGAAGGAAAAAGAGGTTGCTGCTTTATCAGGTGCTATAGCATTTTTTGTAATGCATGCCTCTATAGGTAAGATGATAACAGTTATGGGAGGAGCTGATAAACTTTTAGATGGTTCTACTACAAATGTTGTTGGTATAGTATCACTTCAAATGGGTGTATTCGGAGGTATTATAGTAGGACTTGGTGTAGCAGCATTGCATAATAGATATTATACTATAGAGCTTCCTCAAGCATTATCATTTTTCGGCGGTACAAGATTTGTTCCTATAATATCATCAATAGTATTTTTAGTAGTTGGTATATTGATGTATTATGTATGGCCTCCTGTACAGATTGTAATGAATAGATTGGGAGATTTAATAGCTGGTTCCGGTTATATAGGTACTCTATTCTATGGTATTATAGAAAGAGCATTAATACCTTTCGGACTTCACCATGTATTCTACACTCCGCTATGGTATACTTCTTTGGGCGGTACTATGATGATAGATGGTACTTTGGTAGAAGGAGCTCAAAAAATATTCTTTGCTCAATTAGGTTCTCCTACTACAACAGTATTCAGTGTTGAAGCTACTAGATTCATGACAGGTAAATTCCCATTCATGATATTTGGTTTACCAGGTGCTGCTTTAGCTATGTATAAAACTTCAAGACCGGAGAAAAAACAGGTTGTTGGTGCTTTGGTTTTCTCAGCAGCATTAACAGCAATGCTCACAGGCATAACTGAGCCTATAGAGTTTACATTTATATTTGTAGCTCCTATATTCTATGCTATTCACTGTGTACTTGCTGGTATATCTTTCATGCTTATGCATATACTTCATGTTACAGTAGGTATGACTTTCTCAGGCGGTTTCATAGATTTATTATTATTCGGTATAATACAAGGAAATGCTAAAACTAATTGGATATGGATTGTAATTGTAGGTGCTGCTTATTTCTTCATATATTATTTCTTATTCTCTACTTTAATTAAAAAATTTGATTGGAAAACACCGGGAAGAGAACCTGACAGCGAAGAGCCTAAATTATATAGAAGAGCAGATGTTGCTGCTGCTAAGGCTGCTGCAAGCGGAGAGGCAGTTGATACTAATCCTTTATTCCAATACGAAGAAGCTCCTTTAATAACTGCAGGACTTGGCGGAAAGAAAAATATAAGCGATGTTGACTGCTGTGCTACAAGATTACGTATAACAGTATTTGATCCATCTAAAGTTGTTGATGATACATTAAAAGCAAGCGGAGCAGCTGGTATCATTAAAAAAGGAAATGGTATACAGGTTATATACGGACCTAAAGTTACAGTAATAAAATCAAGACTTGAAGAGTATTTAAATGATCCTATAAGTGATCAGGAAACTTCTGTACCTACAGATACTCCTAAAGCAGAAGATAAGAAAGATGAGAAGAAAGAAGAAGCAAAAGGTTCTTCATCTTTAGTAGATAAAGTTTATGCTCCTATAAAAGGAAATATAGTAAAATTAGAAAATGTTAAAGATGAAGCATTCTCAAGCGGTGCTATGGGTAAAGGAATAGCTATTGAACCTACAGAGGGTAAAGTATATGCTCCTTTTGACGGTATAATAGAAACTGCTTTCCCTACTAAGCACGCTATTGGATTTACATCTGATAAAGGCGTTGAATTATTGATACATGTTGGTATGGATACTGTAAAATTGGGCGGTGCACATTTCATTTCACATATAGAAGAGGGACAAAAAGTTAAGAAAGGAGATTTATTATTAGAATTTGATATTGAAAAAATAAAAGGAGAGGGATATCCAACAGTTACTCCTGTAATAATAACAAATTCAGATGATTATTCTGATATAACTTTGACTGATTCATCTTCTGTAAATGTTGGAGATAATTTAATAGACGTTAAAAATTAATATATATTAAAAAAGGAGACTTATTAATTTAAGTCTCCTTTTTTTGTTCAATATGAAAAATAAAAATGCTTGACAATAAAAAATTAAATAAGTATACTAGGTATATCTACTTTTATTTTATTAATTTGGAGTGATGCTCTATGAAAGATAGTAAAAAAAAGTATATTCTGATGCTTAAATTTCTTATTCCTTTTGCAGCGTTTATAATAATATTAGTTATTGCTTTAATGTTATATTTTACACCAAGATATAAAAGAGAATTTGCTGCTGAGATAGAATCCAATATGTATAAAAATGAATCTTCTGTAACTTCGTGGCTTAGTTATTTTTATGCTCAAATGGATGTTCTAACTTCTTACTGTAAATTTGAAACAGATTATACACAAATGCTTGATTCTTTTAAAGAATTAGCTAGTGTTAAGGAAGAAATACAGAATATACATTTCAGCGGAACTGTACCATATAAAGACGGCGGAACGCTTATAATAGTGTATGGAGATAATATTGAAAATTTTGATCAAACTGCTAGAGAATGGTATCAAGAGGCTGTAAAAAATCCTTCATCTACATATATAAGTTCTCCGTATACTGATGCTCAGAACAATGATGTAGTTATTACTATATCAAAGGCTGTTGTATTAGATGGAACTCTTAAGGGTGTAATAGGAATAGATATATCTTTTACAAAAATATCCAATTTATTACTATCTAATAAAGAAAATAGTTATTTTATAGCTTTAAATGACGGAAGATTCATCACTCATACAGACAGTACTATGCTTTTTGATGAGCAGAAAACTATATATACAGAACTAAATGCTGTGAAATTAAATAATAATGATTACTCTTTTAACATAAATAAATCTAAATGGACAGCAGTTTATGATATACCTAATACTCCTTGGTTATTAGTAGGCAATGGCAGTATAGATCATCTTAATAATAAAATTATTACATTATCTATTATAATGGTTGTGGTTGCTTTAGGCTTTTTAGGTATTCAGTTTATACTTGTTGTATCTAATGTAAATCCTCTATCTCAAACATTGGATAAAGCAATAGAAATTATTAAAAATATGACAAATAAACATTTTAATGCATCTTTTGACGAGAAATTATTGAAAAAGTCGGATCAAACAGGAGTTCTTGTTAATTCTATTCAGGATATGCAGAAATCTCTTGGAAGTTCAATACATTTTATTCAAGATTCTTTGCATTTTATTAATAATGAAATTGATACAGTATCCAGCGAAAGCAGCAGTCTTTCAGATAGAACTAATACTCAAGCATCATCTCTTGAAGAGTTATCAAGTTTGATAGAATCTTTATCATCATCTCTTGATGAAACTAATGTTCATTCTAATGATGCCAAAGAAATGAGTGCTAAAGTGGCAGATGCTACAAAAATAGGAGTAGAATCTTCATCTGAGATTGTAGAAAGTATGAATGAAATATCTGAATCAAGCAAAAAGATATCAGATATGACTAAACTTATACAATCTATTGCTTTTCAAACTAATATACTTGCTTTAAATGCTGCAGTTGAAGCGGCACGTGCAGGTGATCAAGGTAAAGGATTTGCTGTTGTTGCCTCTGAGATACGTTCTTTAGCTCAAAATGTTGATGAAACAGCTAAAAGCATTACAAATACTATTAATGATGCTCTATCAAAAATAAATGCCGGTAATAAAGCCGTTGCTAATTCCTCTAAAATACTTGGAGATATTGAAGTTTTGGCTGAGGATATGCTTGCTAAACTTACATCAATTTCAGAACGTGCTGTTTTAGAAGCAGATAGTATTAACCAAATAAATGTTTCCGTAAGACAATTAAATTCTATAACTGGAGAAAATAGTAATTTGGCAGAGTCCAATGCAAGTTCGGCAAAAGAGGTAAGAGAAAGAATAGAAGATATGGTTGAACAGATTAATAATTTTAAATTTTAGTTTTTTATATTATAAGGATGCAATAATAAATAATTATTACATCCTTATATAATTCTTTATTAATTTCTCATTCCATTTCTCTTCAAATAATCTATAACAACATCAGGAAAGTCGCTAAACATTTCATCCACTTTTAATTCATTAAATAATATAGATAAATTTTCATCGCTGCTTTTTTTAGGCAAAGGCAATTGATCTATTCTATATGTCCATACACAAGTTCTCATATTATATTTTCTAGCTATATCAAGAATAGGTACTATTTCATATCCTTTTTCATTGGAAGATTCTTTAACCAAAGCATTTATAGAAGGTGCATATATATTAGCATATTGTGAAACATCTTTTATTCCTTCTTCTGTGTATAATCTTTCATCTTCAACAAGCATAGCTAAATCGCCTTTCCATCCTAATTCTGTTCTAGCTCTTTTTACCGCATCATATTCAAATATTTGTAATACACAATTTCCATTTTGAGTTTCGTTATATCCGTACTTGTTTAACATATCTATAGTTATTTTTAAAATATCTTTTCCCTCTTTTTCATGGAAAGCAGGATTTTTTACTTCAGGATATATTCCTATTAATTTTTTTCTAGATTTATTCATTCCCTGAACTGTAATTAAAAATTCTTCAAATGTAGGTATTCTAAATTCTACATTATCATTGTATGGGAATCTATCAGGAAATACGGGACCGCTTAAATCATCTTTAGATCTTTCATGTACTATTAGTGATTTTATTTCTTCTAATGTGAAATCTATTACATAATAATTACCATCTTCTCTTTTTCTGTCAGGAAATTTTTTAGCAACATCTGTACTTGTGTTTAAAGTATTATCATGCATAACTACTAATACATCATCTTTAGTCAAAACTATATCAGCTTCTAAATAATCCACATCAAAAGCATGTGCCATTGCCAAAGCAGCAAGTGTATGTTCAGGTACGTATCCTGATGCACTTCTATGAGCTATTACAATAGGCTTATAATTTGGATCTGCATTTGGTTTGGCAGTATTTGATGATGTTCCATTAGAACAAGAAGCAAATATTAATAAAGGAATAATTGAAAAAACTTTTTTAAACATATGAATTCTCCAATTTTACAAAAAATTATATATTTACATATAAATATTTTGGTTAAAGTTTTTCAACACAAAATATATAATGAGGCATATATATATTATAGTAATATTTTATGATATTATCAATTATTTTCATATTATTTCTAATAGCTACATTTTTAGATGCTGTATTATTATCTCTTATAATAGAATATACCCTTTGAGCATTTAAAATATTAAAAGCATAATCTTTACAAGCAGAAGCAGCTTCAATTGCAAATCCTCTATGCCAATAATTTTTGTTAAATAAATATCCTATTTCAAGCAGTTCATCAGAATTATGAATTTTTTTATCTATTTTTTGCATAGTAAGTCCGCATTGTCCTATAAACTCATTATTTTCTTTTAATATGCATGCCCATAATCCAAAACCATAAGTTTTATACCTGTTTATTTGATTATTAAACCATTGTAAAACTTCTTCATCAGAAAAAGCATGCTCATAAGCGTACATAGTTTCTTTATCTTGAAGTATAGAGCATAACCCTTTATAATCTTTTTCACTATCTTTTTCTAATTCTCTTAAAATTAGTCTTTCTGTTTCTAATATTTTTCTCATGATTATAAAACCTATAATACCTTTTTTTATAAAAATTCTATATTTTTTTAAATTAATTAGTATTAAAGTAAAATATTTTTACTTCAATAGGTATATTGTAAAATAATACGTAGTATTTGTTTAGTTTTTATTGTCAAAATAACATTTTTTGGTAAATTTTTAGTAAATTAAATGTAAAATATATTGACAATTATAGTTTTTCTGCTATACTTATAATTGTAAAGATAATTTACAGTAACTAAGTAAGAAATTAAAGGAGATTAATTATGACTAAAAAAATATTCGCTTTATTAATAACATTAACTATAGTTTCAACTTCAAGCCTTTTTGCTGATTGGGTAGTTCCAGCTTCATCATTACCTCAAAAATCAAGAGCATTTATACAAAGAGTATATCCTGGTGCACAAATATGGATGGTTGAAAGAGACGGCGGAAAATTCGAGGTCAAATTATCAAATGGCGTTTCAATAGATTTTTTAGTTAATGGTAATTGGCATAGTATAGATGGTGAGTATAATGGAGTTCCTTTGAGTGTATTACCTCAGGCTGTAGCTAACACAGTAAGAAGAACTTATCCTCAGGCTATGATGATAGATGTAGAAAAAGAGTGGGGAAATTACAAAATAAAACTTAATAATATGATGGAATTATTTGTATCATCAGGCGGTCAATTAATGGGACAAAAATGGGACGACTAATATTAATATATATTTTATTATAGCTTTTATGCATTATCATATTATGTGATAATGCCTAAATTTAATTTTATAACACCTTGAATTTTTTAAACTCTTCTTATATAATTATTCAATTATAATATCATAGCAAATAATGTAAGGATAATGTATAATGTCATCTAGTAAAAAATTTGTACCAAAAAAGAAAAGTCCGGTAGTAAAAACATTGCAATGGGTTGGAGTATCCGCTGTTTCTATACTTTTAATAATTTATTTTTTAGTTGTAGATACTAGAGGAAGCCAGAAAACTCCTACAATAGGTTCTGTTAATGGAACTCCTATTTACTATACAAGCACAAGCCCTTATGGTAAGGCTTTCAAAGAAATAGAAAGTGATTATCAAAGTTTAGGTATACAAATTAATAATGAAATGTATGCTTATATAGAGGATTTAGCATTTAGAAGAGCTGTTTATTCAATACTTTTATACGATACTGCTAGAAAAAACATAAATGTAAGCGATAATTTTATAGTAGAAGCTATGAAAAGTCAGTTTATAGATACTAATGGTGTTTATAATGAAATGGCTTATGAGGCTTTTATAAAAAATACTACTCAGGCAGAAAAACTTAAAATACAAAAAGACATAAAAGAAAGTGTATTAGCTCAAACTGTTTCTTCAGAATTATTCAACAGCATAAAATTAAATTCTCTTGAAGTGCAAAGAGAATATAAGAAAAACTTTACAAAAAGAGATGTTGAAATGGTTTATATAGATGCGGCATCAATAGTTCAGTCTTCAGAAATTCCATCCTCTGATTTAGAAAAATATTTTACAGATAATAAGACAAATTTTGTTCAAGCTGATATTTCTTGGATAGTGCTAGAAAGCGGCGGTGTTGCTGATAATTTATATAAAACATTGAAAGATGATATAACATTATTTGAAAAGAATGCTTTAGAAAAGAGTGTGAATACTAATAATTATAAATTAGGCTATATTACAAGAATGGAAATGCCTTCAGAAGATTTTGCTAATAAAATATTTGCTGATAATAAAGGCAATTCTTTATTAGAGCCTATATATGCTAATGGTTTATATTATGTGGTTTTAGTTAATGGAACAAGAGTACCTGAAAAATATACTGATATTAATCAAGATGTATTAAAAAGAGAATATTTTAATGCAAATCTTCCTGCTCTTTTAGAAGCAGAGAAAACAAAACAAGCAGAGATATTAAAATCAGCTGCTGCAGGCGTTAATAATCTTGCAACATTAGATGGTAATGGAAATATAAAATATTACAGACCTGCTGCTGCTTTTTCATATAATCAGGGAAGACTTAATACAGAAAACGGAGCTATAATACCGGATTCTTCTACTGAAGCTTTTTATAATAATGCTTTTACTCTTCAGTTAGATACTGTAAGCGATGTTATAAAATTGGATAATGGTGTAGCTATTATGAGAGTGATATCTGATGAAAAACCTGATATTACAAGATTAGCTACATTAGATGCTGCTACTAGAAACATTATGAAAAAAGAACTTTCAAGACAAAGAGTTAATGATATAGTGTTTGAATGGGGAAATCAAAATATATCAAAAGCTAGAGTAAAAAGACATAATATAAGATAAATAATTGATGGGGCAATTTTATATGATTAAAAGTTATTTTAAAAATATAATTGCCCTTATATTAATTCTTTTAATATCATCATGTTCAAAAAATAATGACAGTATAAATAATAGATACGGCGATAATATAGTGTTGCCTGAGAGTATAAATAAAGTTGTATCTCTTTCTCCTGCTATAACAGAAATTTTAATAGATTTGCAAGTTGCTGATAAAATTATAGCCTGCGATTCATATTCTAAAGATATATTAATAAAAAATAATGATAAATATACAAATTTAATTACTTTCGATTTAGCTTCGCCTGATGCAGAAAAAATAATATCATTGAATACAGATATTGTTCTTGTTAATTCATTGAGTTTATTTTCTGGTTCGGAATCTTTGGATAGTTTAAAGAATATGGGTTTATGTGTAGTTGTTATACCATATAGTAAAAGTATTGCCGATATAGAAGAGGATATTTTATTTATATCTTCTATATTTAAAAAAGATAAAGAGGGCAGGCAAATCGCAGATAACATGAATGCTGATATAGAAAAAATAAAATTAATATCAAATTCTATAACAAACAAAAAAAGTGTATATTTTGAAATAGCTTCATTGCCAAGTTTTTATTCATTTGGTACTAATGTATTTTTAAATGAGATGATAGAAATAATAGGAGCTGAAAATATATTTAAAGATAGAGATTCATGGATTAATGTATCGGAAGAAAGTATTATACATAAGAATCCTGATACTATACTTACAAGTGTAAATTATGTAGAAGATCCTGTAGATGAAATATTAAAAAGAGAGGCTTGGAAAAATATTAATGCTGTAAAAAATGGTGAAGTTTATTATATAGATACTGATTCAAGTACATTAGCAAATCATAATATTATAAAAGCATTGATTCAAATGGCTAAAAGTGTTTATACTAATGAGTATGCTGATTTGAAATTTTAAATATTGGTATGCTTTTTAGTATACCAATATTATTTATTTTATTTAAATTATTATTTTTTAAAAATGAAAAATACAGCTAATATTAAACATAGAAAACCTATAAAATGATTTATTTTTAATGTTTCTGTTTTGAAAAATACTACTGTAAAAATTGTGAATATAGTTAATGTTATAACTTCCTGCATAACTTTTAACTGCATTAGAGAAAATGGACCTCCGTTTCCTTGAAAGCCTATTCTATTTGCAGGAACCTGAAAGCAATATTCAAATAACGCTATAGCCCAGCTGATTAATATAACCATAGGTAAAGACAATTTTGCTAAGCCTTTCATTTCACTAAATTTTAAATGTCCGTACCAAGCAAATGTCATAAATGTGTTTGACAATATAAGTAATAATATTGTTGCTATAGATTTCATAATAATTTTACTCCTATTTATTTTTATTGATAAACTATTATATATTTTTAAAAATTATTTTCTATATTTATTTACAAAAAAATTAAGACCCCCATTTTTGATGGAGGCCTTAAACAGTTTAATTAAATGAAGGTTATAAAATATATTGTATCAATTTAGGGATACAAAGTTGTTGACATTAATTTATATATTACTCTAACATTTGTTAGTATATTCTAACATATTCTATTTTTTTGTCAATATATTATATTAATTTTTTTTTAATTATTATTATTGTATATTATAATAGTTATAAGCAATAATTACTTGGTTCTATAATATTGCTTATAACTTTGTGAAATATAAACTGGTTCTATTGGTTAAAATTTTGATATATTCATTAATTATTAATAATTAGGAGCTTTTGAAGTTATTTTAACATCATGTACATGGCTTTCAGCAAGTCCCTGATTAGTTATTCTTATAAACTCAGCTTTTTCCTGAAGCATTTGTATATCTTTAGCACCGATATACCCCATTCCTGCACGTACTCCTCCTACTATTTGATATATAACATCTGAGACATGGCCTTTATATTCTGTAACACCTTCTATGCCTTCCGGAACAAATTTAGATTTAACTTTTACTTCGCTTTGAAAGTATCTGTCTTTGCTTCCATGTATCATAGCACCTACAGAACCCATGCCTCTGTAAGGCTTATATTTTTTACCGTCTATTATAATAACATCTCCAGGTGCTTCATAAGTAGAAGAGAATAATCCGCCTGCCATAACAGCATCAGCACCTATAGCTAAGGCTTTTACTATATCTCCTGAATATTTTATTCCTCCGTCAGCAATAGATCCTACATTATTCTTTTTAGCTATTTCTGAAGCATCGTATATAGCAGTAAGCTGAGGAACTCCTACCCCTGCTATTATTCTAGTTGTACATATAGAGCCTGCTCCTATTCCTATCTTTATAGCATCAACTCCTGCATCTATCAATGCTTTAGCACCATCAGCAGTTGCTATATTTCCAGCTATTACATCAACATCTTTGTATTTATCTTTTATCTCTTTTATAGCCTTTAATACGTTTTGAGAGTGTCCATGTGCTGTATCAATAACAATAGCATTAACTCCAGCCTCTATAAGTTTTTCTATTCTTTCATATCTATCTTCTGATATACCTATAGCAGCAGCAGCTATTAAAGTTCCGTTACTGTCTAAACTAGCTTTTTCTTTATTTTCTATGTCTTTAAAATTTTTAACTTCCTCTATTTCTTTAGCCTGCTGTTCCAAAGGCATGTTTTTATGTATAACACCTAATCCTCCGCATAATGCCATAGCTATTGCCATTTTTGATTCAGTTACAGTATCCATAGGAGAACTTATTAACGGAATATTTAATGTTATTCTATTTGTTAATTTTCTTTTTAAAGATACATCTTTAGGCAGAATGTCTGATTCTTGCGGAACTAATAGTACATCATCAAATGTTAATGCTTCTCTCATTTTAATAGACATAGTTTTTATCCCTCTTATAGATATGAATTAGATATTTTGATAAACTATTTTATAGTAAAAGCATTTTAATTGCAATATTTATTTATATAATTTATTATTTTTTATTTAAAATCATTTAATTTTTTAATATATGTCAAATAAACTTACAATACTTTATAATTTTAGGTAATATATGTATTATTTGTAGTTTAAATATATATAAATTGTAAACAATATTTATAAAACATCATTTTTTTAGTAAAATATATTTACAAATATTTTGAAATATATTATACTATAATTGTAAATAAAATTTACTAATATATAAATGATTAATAAATCCTTTTAGGAGGTTGACTATGACAATAAGTGTTATGAATTATACAAACAAATTTTGCGAAATATACGGAAGTTCTATTATAAATAATGATGAGTTTTTTAGTAATATAGTTGTTAGAAAAACAAATAGTTTGCTTCTATCAATAGAGAAGGATATAAATGAATTAAAATTGAGAAAAGACCATATAACAGTAAAAGAAATAGATTTTATGGTTCATATTTTAACTAAACTTTCTTTTATAAGCAGAATTAATCTTATTAAAGCTATGAATGATATAAAGAGAAAAGATTTTAAATTTTCTAAAGAAATTAGAAATTCTAAGCACATTATAGATTATACTTTGAAAAATATAGTTAAAATATTAATTGAATCAAAAAATGATATAGATTTGTATAATAGAGCATTTCTTTTGAATAATGATATTATATCTCATACGAATAGAGTATTTTTTACGATGATTAAATTTATTAAATATTATAATAACTGTATAGATAATAATATAGTATCTGATATTAGACAAAATTTCAAAAATAAATATTTGAAATATTATAAATCTGTATTGAAGAAGTTTAATATTAATAATAATATTAATAAATTAGAAGATGTTTATAAATATGGTTTAAGAGAACTTTTTAGAAAAGAGATAGTGGAAATAGCAATAGCTTCATTTTGGCATGATATAGCAAATATAACTCCTGATTATTCTCCTAATTCAGATGATGAATATTATGCTTCAAAAGGCTATTCATATTTAAAGTATTTCATAAATTATGGTGATAATATATCATTAATAGTTGGAATGCATAATGAATATTTTGGATATGGAAATGGGATATTTTTAGATTATTATAATAGTATTAATAATTCTGAACCTAATTATATTATCAGTTTTGATTACGAGGACGTATTAAGATTAGGAAGTATTTCATATTTTCCTTCTAAAATATTAGAGATTGCAGATTTATTTGACCATCTAGTATATAAATATAATGAGCCAAATTCATCAAAAGTATTAGAATATATTAGAGAAGATTATTTGAATAAAGAAGTAAAAGTAGATCCTATAATATTTGATATATTCTCTTCATTTGTATATAGTCAGAATAAATTAATAGCTTAAAATAGAAATAAGGGGACATTATTATTATTTTATAATATCCCCTTATTTTGTACTCAAATAAAAATTAATTAATAATTTTCAACACGTACTTCAAAGAATTTTTTAGCATGTTTACAAGCTGGGCAAAGTTCAGGAGCTTCTTCGCTTTCAACTATATAACCGCAGTTTCTGCATTTCCATTGAACTTTAGTAGCTTTTTTGAAAACACTTCCGCTTTTTACAGCTTCTCTTAATTTAGCATATCTTTCTCTGTGTTCTCTTTCAACATCACCGATTAATTTCATAGAACGAGCTATTTCATCGAAACCTTCTTCAGTAGCTTCTTTAGCCATTCTTGGGTACATGCATTCATATTCTTCATTTTCACCTTCCCAAGCAGCTTGTAAGTTTTGAAGAGTGTCGCCTATACCGTTAAGATATTTAAAGTGTATTTTAGCATGTTCTCTTTCATTTTCAGCTGTTTCAAGGAATATAGCAGCTATTTGCTCATAACCTTCATTTCTTGCTACACTGGCATAATAAGTATACTTGTTTCTAGCCATAGATTCGCCAGCAAAAGCTTCGTGTAAATTTGCTTCAGTTTTTGTACCTTTTAAATCCTTCATTTTAATTCTCCTAAAAAAATATATAAATAAATTAGTATTTAGCTAATTATTTAGCAAGTTTAATTCTTTCAGCTACATAGTCCCAATTTACTAAATGATCAACAAAAGTAGTTAAGAAATCAGGTCTTCTGTTCTGATAATCAAGATAGTAAGCATGTTCCCAAACATCGCAAGTTAAAACACCATGTACTTTGTCAGCAACAGGGTTCATAGCATTAGCATATTTTCTAACTTCTAATTTACCATTGTTCATTACAAGCCAAACCCATCCTGAACCAAATTGAGTTTTACCTCCAGTAGTAAATGCTTCTTTAAAAGCATCAAAAGAACCGAAATCAGCTTCTATTTTTGATTTTACTTCAGCAGGTATAGCAACATCTTTCTTTAACATTTTGAAAAATTCTTCATGATTATATACTTGTCCAGCATTATTGAATACAGCTTGTTTATCAGCATTGT
>NZ_CALXRN010000181.1 GCF_944390595.1 uncultured Brachyspira sp.
ATGCTTTATCAAGAAATTATAGCTGCCCGCCCAAGTGTTTTTTAAATTTTAAAATATATTCTGCGCACGGTGAACAAAATTTCAAATATAATAAAAATTAGAATTAATAATTAGTATATATTTATAGCTTTATTCTGCGTGCGGTGTTGTAATTATGAACTTAAATAAATTTGGGCGGGTATGCTTTTTATAAGTTGATATAGAAGAATAATATATTATAAAATCATAGATAGTCTTTAAAGTTTATAGGGCGGGGTATGTATATAAAACATTTATTTATTAAAAAGCCGTTAGTATATTGCATTATTTCATAATATTTATATATGTGTTATATGTAGTATAGTAGTATATGTATTGTTCATTTTTACTTGAAAAAATTATTATATATGTTAAAATATTTGATTATAATCTTAATTAAATCAAGGTTAATTATTATGAAAAATTCTCAAGTATTTATGGAAGGGGTATGGAAGAATAACCCAACTTTCGTTCAGGTTCTTGGTATGTGTCCTAGTTTAGCAGTTACAAGCAGTGTAATGAATGCTATTGGTATGTCAGTTGCCACTATATTTGTACTTGTTTGTTCATCTGCATTAATTTCACTTATTAAAAAAGTATATGCTAATGAAGTTAGAATTATGGGATACATTGTAGTTATAGCTGCTTTTGTTACTTTAACAGATATAGTAATGAAGGCTAAATTTTATACTTTATCTTTAGCTTTAGGGCCTTATATACCGCTTATAGTTGTAAACTGTATAATATTAGGAAGGGCTGAAGCTTTTGCTAATAAAAATGGTATTGTACCTAGTATTTTTGATGCTTTGGGTAACGGCGTAGGTTTCTTTATTGCTTTAACATTGCTTGCCTCTATTAGGGAAATATTAGGAAATGGAAGCTGGTTAGGTTTTGATATAGTAGGATCATTAAGAGGATTTGTTGAATCAGCTATGCCTTTTGCTTTGAATGCATATAATGAAATTACTACTCCTTGGGTTGTTATGATTATGGCTCCTGGTGCTTTCTTCACTTTAGGAACTTTAATTGCTATTAAAAGAGCTATAGATGCTAGAGGAGGAAAAGCTAATGGTTAATTTAATTTTACTTTTTATAGCAACTGTATTAGTTAATAATTTCGTATTAACTAAATTTTTAGGTATATGTCCTTTTCTAGGGGTATCTAATAAAATAGATTCAGCAGTTAGTATGGGTATTGCTGTTACATTTGTTCTTGTTTTAACTGCGGCAGTTAGCTGGATGATTCAGTATTATATATTAGTACCTTTTAAAATCGAATTTTTACAAACTATACTATTTATTATAGTTATTGCTGCTTTAGTTCAGTTTGTTGAAATGGTTGTCAGAAAAACTAGTGAAAGTTTATATTTAGCTTTAGGTATTTTCCTTCCATTGATAACTACTAACTGCTGTGTATTAGGTTTGGCTTTATTCGGAGTTTTATATAAATATAATTTTATACAAAATATAGTATTTGCTTTGGGTGCAGGAGTTGGTTTTACATTAGCACTAGTTATAATGGCTAGTATAAGAGAGCGTTTAGCTACAGCAGATATACCGGAAGCTTTTAAGGGACCTGCTATGCCTTTCATTACAGCAGGTATACTTGCTCTTATTTTCTATGGCTTCTCTGGTATAATTAAAATATGATTTTATAATGCTAAAAAATAATAGTGTTATAAGTAAAGGATAGTTAAAATGATGACATCAGTTTTAGTAGCTTCAATATCTTCTGGTTTAATTGCTTTGATATTGGCTGTTTTATTAATATTTTCTTCAAAGATTTTTAAAGTTGAAGTTGATGAAAGAGTTACAGAATTAACAGCAAAACTTCCTGGTGCTAACTGCGGAGGATGCGGTTTTCCAGGATGTGCTCAATTTGCTAAAGCTTTAGTAGATGATAAAGCTCCTGTGGACGGCTGTTCTGTAGGCGGAGCTGATACTGCTGCTATGGTTGCAGATTTTTTAGGTAAAGTAGCTCCTCCTCAAAAGGAAAGAACAAGAGCTTATATATTCTGTCATGGACATGCAGGTATTGTTAAATCTAATAAGGTTTATAATGGTGCTCAAACTTGTGTTTCTGCTGTTATGGCTGGAGGAAATAGAGATTGTTCTTACGGATGTGTTGGTTTTTATGATTGTATGAAAGCATGCGAGTTTGGTGCTATAATTAAAAGTGAAACAGGAGTTCCTATTATAGTAGAAGATAAATGTGTTTCTTGTAATGCATGTGTTAAGGCTTGTCCTCAGAAACTTATAGAAATACATCCTGTTTCTCAAGAGTTTCATGTTTACTGTAAGTCTAAGGATAAAGGTCCTGTTGCTAAAAAAGCATGCGACAGAGCTTGTATAGGATGCAGTATATGTGTAAAAAACACTAAAGAAGGCGGTATGAAAATTGATAATTATCTTGCTATAGTTAATTATGAAGATTATTCAATAACAAATGAAAGTATAGCAAAATGTCCTACTAAAGCCATCACTAATGAGAGAGTAAATTCGGTTAAGAATATATAATTAATTTTTTTATATGTTACTGTTAAAGACAAGGGTTCTTTTATAGAACTCTTGTTTTTT
>NZ_CALXRN010000182.1 GCF_944390595.1 uncultured Brachyspira sp.
GATATGGGTTCTATGGCTTGGAATGCTGATTATAGAGATCCTATGACTATGCTTGATATAATGCTTACAGGAAATTCATTTAATTATGGCTTATACTCAAATCCAAGTTATGATCTATTAGTAAACAATGCTAAAAAAACTGCTGATGCTGCTGTTAGAATGAATTATATGATAGATGCTGAAAAAATATTAATAGATGATATGCCTTTCATTCCTTTATATCATAGATCATTTACTTTGATGGTTAGTCCGAAATTAAAAGGTATTGTATATAATGCTTTAGGAAAACATAAGTTTAATTATTGCTATGTAGAATAATATATATAATACTAAAAAATATATAAAGAGGGGCTTGATTAAAGCCTCTCTTTTTTTATTTAATTTATTGACAAATATTAATATTGTATATATAAATTAAATGTTAACATAATAATTTTATAACGGATAAGTATATGAAAAAAATAATCTATTTATTACTCATCACTATTCTATTAATATCTTGCGGAAGTAAGAAATCAAATGACAGTATAAGAGTTAGTATAGGAGCAGAACCTCAAAGCATAGACCCTTCATTTTTATCTGCTATTGACAGTATTATTTATGCTGTACATGTATTTGAAGGACTTACTACAAAAGATAAAGATAATAATATTGTAGGAGGGGCTGCTGAAAGCTGGGATATATCGGAAGACGGACTTAGTATTACTTTTCATCTTAGAGATAATGCCAAATGGTCTGACGGTAAGAATGTAGAAGCAAAAGAATTTGTATATTCATTTAGAAGACTTGCAGATCCTAAAACAGCATCTTCATATAGTTTTTTAATCACTCCTATAAAGAATGCCGCTAAAATAATGAAAGGAGAACTACCAACAGAAGAATTAGGTGTTGAAGCAATTGATGAAAAAACATTAATTGTTAATTTTGAAGCACCTACTGCATATTTTTTAGAATTAGCCTCTATACCTATATTTTCACCTTTACGTGAAGAGTTTATAAGCGATAATTGGACTTTTTCTCCTGATACATATATAGGCAATGGTCCTTATAAAATGACTGATAGAAAGCCTGATGAAATTATATCATTAGAAATAAATACAAACTATTGGAATAAAGATGCCATAGTAGCAAAAAAAATAGACTTTATAATGTTTTCTGATGTATCTACAGCTTATGCGGCATTAAAAGAAGGTTCAATATTATATTCATATAGAATACCAAATGCTGATATGGAGCTTTTAAAAGAAGAAGGATACTTAGTTATTACCCCTTCTCTTGGAACTGCTTATTATGCTTTAAATAATACAAATCAAGTTTTAAAAGATAAAAGAGTAAGAAGAGCTTTAGCATTAGCAATAGATAGGAATTACATTGTAGAAAAAATTACAAAGGGAGGAGAAATACCAGCTGCTGCATTTATACCTTATGGATTAAAAGATGTTGAAGGTGATTTTAGAGAAAACGGCGGAGGATATTACAGCATAAAAAAAGAAGATTATGCTTCAAATATAGAAGAGGCTAAAAAACTTTTATCTGAAGCAGGATACAGTAATGGAAACAACTTCCCTGTATTAGAGTTTAAAACTAATCCCGGTGCCGGAATCACAATAGCAGAAGCTATTCAGCAGATGTGGAAAGAAAATTTGAATATAGATATGACTATTACTCAAGAGGAATGGTCTGTATTTCAAAAAAATAGACAAACAAGACAATATGTAATTTGCAGGGCTGATTGGATAGGAGATTATCTTGATCCTATGACTTTTGCAGATATTTTTGTAAGCAGCAGTGCAGGAAACAGAGTCGGATATAATAATCCTAATTATGACAAACTTATATCAGAAGCTAAAAACACTATGGATAACAATATAAGAGAGCAATATGCATAAAGCCGAAGACATGCTTATAGGAGAAGATATGGCTTTTATACCAATTTATCATTACACTTCTCCTTCTATGCAAAATCCTAAACTTAAAAATGTTTCCGTTGATACTTTAGAAATAAGAACATTTTTCTATTCATATATAGAATAAAAAATATATAAGCTAGTATTTAATTTTATGAATACTAGCTTTTAATATCTTTTAAAGCAATAGCAAGCTGACTATAACCCGCATTCTTTAAATTGTAAATTTTTAAAAATCCATTTTTATCCATATACATAGCAAGAAGCCCGGATCTCTCCCCGCTTGCACAATAAAGTAAATACTTTTTTTCTTTATCCAATTTTAATATTATTTCATCAAAATTGGAATTATTTACTATATCCACTACTATGCTTCCAGCTATAGTGCCTGTCATTTCTATTTCCATATCACTTCTTGTATCTAACAATTGAATATCATCATTAGATCTTATCAATTCAATAGCTTCTTGAAGATTAACTGATTTCAACATTTGAATTTATCCTTTATTTGTATATGTGATTGAGGATTATATCACAATAAAAATAAATATCAATAAAATTATTGGAATCTTCCGAAAGGCATATTCTCTATAGCACCTTCAGCACCTATAGTTTCATTTAGCTGACCATTTATTAAAAATATAACATTATCTATATCTTTAAATTGAGTAGCAGTATATACAAATTGGTAAATCTGCACCATAGTACCGTCATTGCCTAAAGGATTAAATTCAAAATCTTCATTGAAGTTTAAATACACTGTATTGCCTTCTACAAATATATCTAATAATTCTGTACCTTTAGGTATGCAGCTTATAATATTTCTTCTATTTTCATCATCAGTAGCACCATTAAGCAATTTTCTTATGGCCTCTTCAATGGATGAACTATTATTAAATTTTCTCTCTCTAAATATTAATGTTATAGAACCTGTATTTTCATTGTATTCAACTAAATATATTCCTTCTTCATTAGATTTTAATTCTCTTTCGTTTAAATCTCTAGTTATGCTGTTATTGGCTTTTCTTATATTATAATTGTATATATCATTTTGAGCCTTCTGCATAATATCTTTTTTATCCGCATTATTTATTATTCTAGTATTTTCTTTTACTAAATTATTATTATTAATATTATTATTTTCACGTTTTATATTATTAGCTTTTGATGAAGGGTTAACCATATCATTTATTACTCTGTCATAATCAATATTAGATTTATCCAAAGAATTTGTAATGCTATAAACAGAACCTTGAATTAATTGCTTTCTATCGCTTGATAGATTATTATTATCAGCTCTTTTTACTTGATTATTTATTACTCTTTCTGCAGTATTTTCTTTTAAATAATCATTTATATTAAAATCATATTCTTTACTATTATTATTTTCTTTATATTCATTTTGTTTATCTGTATTTATATAGCTTGGAGGCTTACTGCTATAAGTTGTAGTTGAAGAAGGCTTCATTGTTGTTACTTCTCTTTTAGTGTTCTGCTTAGGCTTTAAAATATCGCTGAATATTCTATTTTCTTTTTGCGTATTGTTAGAAACATCTGTACTATTTTCTGTATTACTTTTTTTATCTTCGGAACCTCTATTTTCTAATATCATCTGTTCTAAATAATTCTGAGGTTTAGTATATTCATTATTAGCTGCTTTATCATCAGTATTATTTCTATTTGAAAACAAAACAGAATCATGATTATCACCATAATCTATATAATCACTGTCATACAAAATAGAATTATTACTTCCGCTATTATTAAAGAATGGAAGCAGAGATTCTCTAGTTATTATATTTGAATTAGTAGGAATACTATTATCTAAATTATCTAATGCAGCTTCTATTTTTGAATTAGTTTCATAAGTCATAATAGATAAAGTTTCATTGGTATCAGTTTTTATAAAGAAGTTAAATAAAGGTATTTTATTTAAAAAAGTCATTTTATCAGTATCTTCCTGCATACCGTCGCTTTCTAAAGCTAAAGCTTCCCTGTGATTAATGCTGAAAAAATCTTTTACAGCTATATTAACCATAGGCGAATATTTTTTTACAACAGAAAATATAACAGCTACTATAACAATAAAAGCAATAGAAATAATTAATGGTTTTTTTAAATTTATTTCTTTACTTTCATTTCTTATTTGTCTTGTATACGTTATACCTTTAGATTTAGCTTTTAACTGCTCGTATCTTGGCACTTTATCACACTCCAAAGAATTATGTACTATTTATTATTATCGATAAAAAAGAGAATGCTATTAGAGAATTTATTTGTTACAAAAAAAGGAGGCTTTATACAGCCTCCTTAAACATTATTTTTTACACATATTATCTATTTTTGTAATATGATGATTTATGATATCTGCCTCTGTCATTATATCTTTTATTATATCCGCCTTTTCTTTTTGAATAGACTTTTACACTTCTATATGGAGGATCTCCGTCGCTTTTAGTTTCAACATCCTGATCATTTTGTAATTCCAAATGTATAATTCTTCTTTCATAAGGCGACATTGGATCTAAAGCAACAACTCTTCTAGTTTTCTTAGCCTGCTGAGCAGCCTGACGTGCTATATGCTTTAAAGTCTCTTCTCTTCTCTCTCTATAACCATCAACATCTAATATAATATGTCTTTCATTATCATCGCTGAATTTTTTTGAAGCTATTAATGATATAATAAATTGTAAAGCCTCTAAAGTAGCACCTTTTTTACCTATTAATACGCCGGAATCTTCTGTAGAAATATTGATATATATTCTTTTCTCACTTTCTTCCTTAGCAGTAACTTCCGCATCAACACCAATATATTTTAATATATTGGATACTATAGACTGAAATTCTCCTAAATTTGTAGAAATCTCTTCATAATAAACACGTATAATAGTAGGTGATTCTTCACCTAATCCAAATAAATTACGTTTACCCTTATCTATTACCTCAATTCTAACCTGATCCTCTGTAAGATTAAGTTCTTCTAGTGCCTTACTAATAGCTTCTTTTTCTGATTTACCGCTAAACTCTTTTACTAACATATATAACTCCTTATCTATAAGATAGAATAATATTTTTATATTATTCTTAATTTGTTAAAAATCATTTCCTTTTTCTTTTCTTCTTTTTGGCATTCACTTTTACTTCCTCTTCAACTGTACTATTAGCTTTAGTGTTATCCAATTTGGATGTTATAAACTGCTGAATAACACCGAATATATTTTGTGCTGTCCAATATAATGCAAGTCCGCTTGCGAAGTTATAGAACATAAACAGCATCATAAGAGGGAAAATGGTTGTCATCATTTTCATCTGAGCAGCAGCAGCTCCTGTAGTTCCTGATGAAGATGAAGGCTGAAGTTTCATACTCAAATAACTTGTTACAGCCATAACTATAGGAAATAGGTTAAAGTTCAATCCTCCCAATATAGGTATGCTTGCTGGAAATACGAATAACTTATCTGGAGAAGAAAGGTCTGTTATCCATAAAAACGGAGTATTCCTTAATTCCACCATAGACTGCATAAGATAGAAAAATGCTATAAGAAGAGGGAATGGCAAAAGCATAGGAAGACATCCGCCTAATGGATTTATTTTCTCTTTTTTGTATATAGCCATTATCTCAGCATTTAATTTTTCCGGATTATCTTTATACTGCTCTCTTATATGCTCTATTTTCGGATTAACCAACTGCATTTTCTTCATAGATTTATAAGAAGCATTGTTCAATGGGAAAGTTACTATCTTAAATATCAATGTAAATAATATTATAGCCCAAGCATAATTATTAGTTACATTATATAAAGCATTCAAAATAATATTCAATACATATATAAATGGTCTTAAAATATATTCTCCAAATATTGATTCATAAGATTCAGCAGCATAATAATCAGAAAAAATACTTCTAACCTTAGGTCCCATATACACAGAATACTCATCTGTTATAGAAGAACCTTTTTGAATATTATGTTTAGAAACTAAATTAGCTAAATGAAAGTCATTTCTATATTCATTGCTGGAAGGTTTTGAAAAAGTCATAGTTTCAAAAACTGTATTATTAGAATCTGCCGGAGATGAAATTATAGCAAAATATCTGTTATTTAATGCTACCCATTTATCTTCTCCTTCATACATATTATATCTCATTTGATTAGTTTTAATTCCTCTGCTTGAAGAACCGAATAATCTTGTAAAAATATTATCCTTTACTATATCGCCTGTGAGAAGTATTTTAGATTTTCCATTTCCTTTTATTAAATACTGAGCTTTAGTAGCATCTTCTCTAATAGAATTTTTATCTGTTCTATACGGCCCTATACCTGTACCTAAAAAATATGAATAAAACATATTCAAATCTTTTTCACCAATATTTTCTATTTTTACAGAATTTTTTAATTGATAAGGATTTTCGCCGAAATTAAAAGTTTTAGTAATTCTAACAGCAGTACCGTCAATAATAGTTTCAGCAGCATAACTGACAGATTTATCATTTTCAGAAACTAATTCATATCTTAAATTTTCTGGTACAGCAATGGAATTAGAAAGATTTTGGAATGTTACAGTAAAAGGATATATATCTTCATAAACTTGTTCTACCATATCAATAATTTCATTAGTATAATCTCTTCCTAAATCCTGAGGATAATAATTTTTCAATTTATAAGAATATAATGAACCATTTTCAAAAGTTGCTATGACATATTCATTTTCTAAAATTTTTTTTGTATCTGATACAGCATTTGTATTTTCTATTTGAACAACTTTCTGCATTTGATCAGTATTTAACAATGGATTTACATTATTTGCTTTATTTGTGCTATTTACATTATTTGAATTCGTATTAGTATTTGAATTATATACAGGCTTAATTGTCTTAGCCTGATAGAACATGTATAGAAACAATATTATAGCCGAAAGCCCTATTGCTATAACCATTCTTTTATTATTGCTCATAAACTATTTAAGCTCCTTAATCAATTATAAAATACAATAACCCCATAATAAGCAATTAAAAAATGAATATGGCTAGCGTATAAAAAATCATGGCACAGGGTCATAGATTTTTTTTGCTAGAGGATTACATCTAAGTACTCTGGCAACCGCAAGAAAACTGCCTTTTATAGCTCCGTGTTTTATAACCGCTTGTTTAGCATATTCTGAACATGAAGGTATAAATCTGCAAGAAGGCCTTAAATAAGGCGAAACAGCCTTTTGATAGATAAAAATCAAGAATAAAAGAACATTTTTCATAATTTAAACCTTCTGAAAGAGTTTAAGCAAACCCTTTCTGCAATTATTAAATGAATAGGAATGACTGTCATCAAATCTATTAATAATAATGAAGTAATCATATCCAACTGGAATTTTACTCTTTTCTAATCTGTATACTTCTCTTACAATTCTTTTAGCTTTATTTCTATACACAGCATTAGCTTTATTCTTTTTAATGGTCACAGCAAATCTAGAATATGAACGATTATTCTTTAATAGAAAAATAGTATAATAGAAATTACTTAATCTCTTGATACTATATTTTTTATTAAAGAATACTGATATATCATTTCTAAGTTTTAATCGTTCTTTATTATATAATTTTAATGAGTATTCCTTATCACAGTTTTCCATAAGTACTGTTTGTCATTGCTTAATTATTTTACTCATCGGCAGCTGTTAAGCGGTATCTGCCTTTTCTTCTTCTGCGTTTCAAGACATCACGTCCATGTTTAGTTGCCATACGTTTGAAAAAACCGAATTTTCTTGCACGACGCAACTTACTTGGCTGATAAGTTCGTTTCATTTTGTCTCCTTAAAGATTTGTATTTTATCTTTATTAAAAAAAATTTTAAATGCAAATATATTGTTTTCATTGTACTTCATAATAATTCTTTTGTCAAGTACATAATAAAACTTAGTATTTATTATAAAAGCATTATTTTATATATTTTCACATATAAAACTACTTTATGTTAAACAAGATAAAATTATAAATTTGATATTATATTATTATAATGATATAATACTAAAAAAATTATAGGTAAAATTGTGAAAGAATATATTCTTGAAAATAGATTAGAAGATATAACCCCTATTATAGAAAATATATGCCATGAAATAAAAAAATATATTAAAAATGATGAAATAGACCTATTTGCCGCAGCACTATATGAAGTTATAATGAATGCAATAGAACATGGAAATTTAAATATATTATATGAGATGAAAAAAGAATGGTTAAAAAAGAATATATACAATAAAAAATTAAAAGAACTTTTAAAAACAGATAGAGCAAAACAAACACATGTAGAAATTTCATTAGAAATCGAAAAAAATGGAATAATCATAAATATCAAAGATCAAGGTTCAGGTTTTAAACCTAAAAAAGAAATGAAAAAAATAAGTAATGAGGGATTTGCCAGAGAAAACGGAAGAGGAATGATGATGATTAAATCATATTTTGATGAAGTTAAATATAATAAAAAAGGCAATTCTGTAACATTAACAAAATATTTAAAAAATGAATAAGAGTCTATACTATGGATAATAATGACAATAAAAATCTTAAAAAGAACATCAAAACTGTAAAAGATACAAAATTTTTCCATAAATCCCCGCCTATTAAATTGGATACAGGATTTGTTAATTTGGAAAGATTTGTTGCTATAAATGAATATGATGACGGCAGTTTTTCGAGAGAATATAATTGCGATATAATTAATAGAAAAGGACGCGATGCTGTCATAATAGTGCCGTATGCATATATAGACAATCAAATAAATGTACTTATGATTAGCACATTCAGGCCTGTTGTTTATTACAGAGAAAAGGTAATGACAGAAAAAAATCCTGAGAATATAGATGAGCATATAATGAAATTTTTAGAGTTTCCAGCTGGTATGCTTGAAGAAGAAGAAATGAATGATAAAAATCCAAATCAAGGCGTAAAAAAATGTGCTCAAAGAGAACTTGAAGAAGAAACCGGATACTCAGTGCCTTTAAAAAATATAAATGTACTTGGTCATAGATATTACAGTTCATCAGGAATCATCACAGAGAGAATAAATATTGCAACATGCGATATAACCGGAATAGTTCCAAAAAAAGATATAAAAACTGACGGCTCAGTTATGGAAGAGACTATAGAATCTTTTTTTGTTCCTTTTAATAAAGCTATAGAATGGTGTAAAGAAGGTATAATAAAAAATGCCGGAACTGAAATAGGACTTAATAGACTTTATTTTTCAATACTATATGAACATCAAAAAAACCACAATTTAATACTTCAAAAAAGGCTTCATACACTTTTAAACGAAATTAACTCGCTTAAAAAAAGTGCTGAACATTATAATAAACTTATAAGAGAGTTTAAAGCCACTGTTTCGCATGAACTTAGACATCCTTTTACTGAAATTATGGGATACATTAATTTATTAAAAAAGAATAATATAACAGAAGAAAGAAGAGAAGAGGCATTTAACATTGTTTCAAGAAGTGTAAAAAAATTGTATGATACTAATAATAATTTAATACAAATTGCACTTAAAGATGATGAAAATTCAAAATATGTATCAGAATTTAATGTGGAAGATGAAATTAATATAATAGTTGAAGGATACAAATTTATATACCCTAAAGACATAAAAATTGAAATAAATATAGAAAAAAACTGTTCTATTCTAATAGGATACCATGAAAGATTTAGACTTATCATGGAAGGTATTATATCAAATGCATTTAAGTTCACAAAATCAGGTACTATATCTATTAATGTCAGAACTCTTGATACAATAGAAAAAAAGGCTTTGGATTTCTCTCCGGATTTATTTAACTATCATACAATGCAAAACATAATACCTAATGAAATAGAAATAATGGTAAAAGATACAGGAAAAGGAATAAAACAAAGCCAATTAAAAAAGATATTTATACCATTTTATCAAGGTGATTCAAGATTTGAAAGAGAGTACGGCGGTATAGGAATAGGACTTTCTGTTGTAAAAGATTTGCTTGATACTATGCAGGGAGCTATAAATATAGATAGCTCTGAAGGTGCAGGTACTATAGTAAAATTAAGAATGCCTTTCGGAATACCTGCAAAAAATTAATTTTATATTAAAATTATACTAGCCGCTTACAATTTTATAAGCGGCTAGTTTTTTATACAAGAACAAAGTAAAATCACATATTATTCTTCTCTGTCTTTTAATCCTTCAACCATATCTAATTTATTTATATAATGAGAACTCATAATAGATACTAATAATATTACAGTAATCAATAAAATTATAGCAAGAGCATAACTTGATTCATATACATGAGGAACAAATGAGAATAATTTGCTGGAAAATGGTCCTTTTACTAAATATAATATTCCATATCCTGCAGCTATTCCCAAAGGTATGGATACTATAACCTGAGTAATAGTTTCTTTCAATGAAGCTATCATTATTTCTTTTGTAGTATATCCCATAACCTTAAGCAATGTGAACTCGTATCTTCTTGTTGCAAGCGTAATTACACCTACACCATAAAGAGATGTAGCACCAAGCAGGAATGCTATAAATATGAGTATTTGTACAAGAAGGTATATTGTTGCTATTTGATTCTTATATGCCTCATATTCATCATTTCTAAAACTATAATAAGATACTTCTTTGCTATCATCTAATATATCTTTTAAATTTGAAATAGGAGTATTATTTGTTGTTGTAATGAATAAAGTATTATAAACATCATTAATATCAAATGTTTCCTCAGCAAAATCTTTATTCATATAAACATAAAACATACCCTGCTGATCCACAAATTTACTTACTTTAACACGTCTTGATATGCTGTTTCCAAGAGTATATAATTCTACACCTATATAATCATTTTCTTTAACTTTCAATTTATCAGCTAAATATTTAGGAAGCATAACAGAATCTTCCATATTCTCATTATCAGGTATATCAAGTGAAGAAAAACTATCTTTATATATAAGAGTAGGTATATATAAACTATCAGCATCATCTCTAAATGCAGGATAAATTCTAGACTGATAAATAGCAGCCTTATCAAAGTATTGTATGCTGCGGTTTGTTACTATATCAGAATTATTTTCCCATTTAACAGGATTTACTGTTGCTGTAGCATCATACAAAGCAAATTTTTCATAAAGAGTATATAAAAAATAGTCAAAAGAATTATTAAATCCTTGTGCAAACACTGTCATACTAATAGCAGCAAACATCCCCCAAAGAGAAGCTAAATATCTAGTTTTGCTCCTTGAAGCATTTTTAATAGCATATCTTGTATTAAAAGAAAATTTATTCCATATTTTTAATTTCTCTATTAATGTTTTTCCGCCGCCTTTAGGAGGCTCTCCTCTCATAGACTGAGCAGGATTAAGCTTCAATATTGATAAAGCAGCTAAAAGATTTGAGAATATACATACAAGCAATATTATTAGTGTAGCTATAATCCACAAATCTATATAAACATTATATTTGAAATTAGGCATATCAAATATATTTCCAAGTGCTTTAAATATAGGAGGCAAAAGAAACTTACTTGCTATAAAAGCTAAAAGTATACCAAAAAAAGACACTAAGAAAGAATATTTTATATACATAAACATTATAGAGAAATCTGTAAGTCCTATAGCCTTCATTATACCAATTTGTTTTCTTTCAACAGCAACATTTCTTCTTTGTATTATATAAAGCAAAAGTATAGCCATAAATAAAAGTATTGAAGGACATATATAAGAAAAAGAATCTATTTGAAGCAATGTCTGTTCATAATTCACATAATTAACAGACTGCTCTCTATCTGTGAAGAAAAATATTTTTTGTTTTAACTTCGTTCTTATTAAGTTTTCAACATTTTTTTTATCAGCATTTTCTTCATATTTTATATAAATAGAATTATAAGGTATATAATTAAAATTATCTTCACTAATTTCTATAACAGCAAAATCTTTAGCCTCAGAAGCTGTACTTGCACCATCTTTAAAAAGAAATACATAATTAGGATAAGACACTAATGCAGCTATAATAAAAGAATTAGTTTTATCATTATACACTAATTCAACAGTATCCCCAAGTTTTAAAGAATTAGCAACAGCAAAATTTTTATTTATAGCTATTTCATTAGTTTTTAATTCAGTGCTTCCTTCATATACAAAAGGCTTATTTATTCTATTATCGCTGTTGTCTGTTCCATAAATAATAGCATCAATATTATTTATTTTTCCTTGGAATCTATGCTTAGCCTCTACCTTAGCAATACCATTTATTTCTTCTAATGTATCTATATCATTAGTATTAAACATTCCGAATAAAACTAAATCATCAAGTATATTATTTTCAAAATAATTTTCTGCTGATAATTTAAAATCTCTATACACTGTTTTTACAGCAACAAAGAAAAGAACCGCAAGCGTTACTATAAACACAGCCGACATAAATATAGCTAATTGCTTATTAATTTTTCTGAATAAAAGTTTAGTTTTTATATTTACCATTATTTATCATCTTATCCATTATTTAATTATTATTACCACTCTATATCTTCCGGATTTAGAGGATTTTCAACATCATATCTATCAATAACTTCTCCGCTTAATATTTTTACAACCGTATCAGCCATTTTAGCTATTTCCTTACTATGAGTTATTAATACAATACTAGTTCCTAAATTTATATTCAAATCTCTAAGTATTTTTAAAGCCATAACACCTGTTTTATTATCCAATGCTCCAGTAGGCTCATCGCATAAAACAACTTTAGGCTTCTTAGCTATAGCACGTGCAATACTTACCCTCTGCTGTTCACCGCCTGATAATTCTGTAGGATAATGTTTTACCCTATTCTCAAGACCTAATAATTTCAAAGCCTCCGCAGCATTATCACGTGAAAGCCCTGTTATCTCTGTTGAAAACTCTACATTTTCTATAGCAGTTAAATTCGGAAGTAAATTATAGCTTTGAAAAACAAAACCTATATTTTCTCTTCTGAACTTAGCCAACTCTTTATTGCTGTAATGAGAGATATCCTCTCCTAAAAACAATACTTGTCCGCTGCTTGGCTTGTCCAAAGCACCCAATATATTAAGCAAAGTACTCTTACCTGAACCGCTAGGTCCTAGTATAGCTGTAAGTTTTCCTTCTTCTATTGTAAGATTAACTGATTTCAATGCCTGAGTGGCACCGCCTCCATGTCCGTAAACCTTACTGATTTCTTTTATTTCATAAAGATAACTCATCAATCAAACCCGCCATTAAAAATTCTTTTTTTATACTATATATTATAGCTGTTTTTTCTTCCATTCCTCAACAGCAATACTTACTATCTCTCTTGCACATTCTTTTTTGCTTAAAACAGGAAAGTCTCTGCATCTTCCATCTTTAAAAATAATAGTTATTTTATTAGTATCTTTCCCTATAGCATCCTTTATATTATTAGCAACTATCATATCAGCACCTTTTCTATTCATCTTATCAACAGCATAATTTTTTAACTCCTCTTCATTTTCTGCAGTTTCAGCAGCAAAAGAAACTATCAATGTATTTTTTCTTTTTTTATCAATAGTAGATGCAAGTATATCATCATTAGCAATTAATTCTATATTATTTATATTTTGTTTTTTTACTTTTTTATCATAAACTGCAGATGGTCTGAAATCCAAAGGAGCTGCCGCCATAAGAAGTATATCTGTATTAGGAAGTTCATTTAATACACTATCTTGCAAATCTTTTGTAGTATCAACTTTTATTTTTTTGTCTTTAGATGATACAGATAAATAGTTATTAACTTCACCCTCTATATATGTAGATACTCCCCCATGCATATATATCTCTTCATATAAAGAAGCACCCATTTTACCGCTTGAATTGTTAGTTATATATCTTATAGGATCTATCCATTCTTTAGTAGCACCGGAAGTTATTGTGAATCTTATATTATCATATTCATTAGAAGTATTTGTTATCTTTTTTATTATTGTTTCTATATTTGCCAGTCTCCCTACTCCGTCATCCTTACAAGCCATACTTCCTTTTTCAGGCTCTATCAATTCATATCCTAAATCTTCTACCATATACTTTACATTTTTCTGTGTTACCTTATTAAGCCACATATACGGATTCATAGCAGGAGCAAAATATTTTTTATTCGTATATGCTAGAGCTATAGTACTGATACTGTCATCACATATACCATTAGCTATTTTACCTATCATATTGGCATCTGCTGGTGCTATAAGCATAATATCTGTTTTTTTATTTATATTTATATGTACAAGAACATCATCATCTTTCCATAAGTCCGTTATAACATGATTGCCGCTCATAGTTTCTAAAGCCTTTACTCCAACCATATTCTCAGCATTTTTTGTAACAGCACAAATAACTTCATGCCCTTGTTTCTTTAACATACTAACTAACATTGGAGTTTTATATGCAGATATAGAACTAGTTATTGCAAGCAAAATTCTCATAATAGTATAATTTTAATAATATCCTTAATTGAACTTTATAATTAAACAATTATATACTACTATAAATAAAAAAAATAGTCTATATATTTTTTATAATTTTTTTATTTTTTATTTTTACATATACAAGTCTTAAAATATAAAATTATTTAATTTTCAATAAAAAAGAGCAAAGATTATATAATAATCAATGCTCTCTATTTACTTATTATAATAAAATCTGCTTAATTATTCTTTATAAGCATAAGTAAATTTATGCATAGATAAAGCATCATAATAAACATCTTTTAGTTTAGGCGAAACTAGCAATGGTTCTGTATAAAAATACATAGGAACTACAGCAAAACTATTTACGAGCAGTTCTTCCGCCTTATGCATAGCTTCCATTCTCACTTTTTGATCGCCTGTAGTCAAAGCTGTTTGAATATAAGCATCATACTGAGCATTACTATAAGAACTATAATTATTTGGAGAATAACTTGTATATAAAGCTAAGAAGTTTACAGGATCATTAAAATCACCAAACCATCCTCCGCGGCACATAGTTAAATTTTTATCATATCTTGTCTGCAAAAATACAGCCCATTCTTCTTGAACTATTTTAGTATCTATTCCTAAATGTTCTTTCCACATCTGCTGTACTGCTTCAAATATAGAAATATGGAATCCCGGATCTGCTTTAAACTCAAAAACAGGGAAACCTTTTCCATCAGGATATCCGGCTTCTGCCATTAATTTTTTAGCTTCTTCTACATTTTTTTGATAATTCTCAGGACTTATATCAAAAAATCCTCCGCCGTTCTCTCTAAAACTTCCTTCAGCATCATTTACACCATAAGGTACAAAAGCATTAGCAGGAGTTTCTCCGCCTTTAGTAACCTGTTCCACTATATAATTTCTATCTATTGCTAAAGCTAAAGCCTTACGAACTCTAACATCTTTCAATACTTCATTTGTAGTATTGAAACAATAGAAATATGATGCAAGCATAGGCTTAATTTGCAATAATCCTTCTTCTTTTAAAGTAGGAATATCTTGTGTAGGCAATATTTTAGAAAAATCTATAGAACCTTCTTTTATTCCTGCAACTGAAGCTGTTTCATTTTGCATAAGTATAAATTTTAACTGCTCAGGTACAACTTCTCCTGCATTCCAATAATTAGTATTTTTTACCATTATAATACTTTCATCCTGATTAATTTCAGCAGCAACAAAAGGACCATTTCCTATATATGTTTCAGCCTTCAAACTCCAGCTATCTCCGTACTGATCAACTATGTCCTTTCTAACTGGGTAGAATGTAGGAAAAGCAACTAAGTCTAAGAAATAAGCTGTAGGTGCTTCTAAAGTTACCTCTAATGTATAATCATCTATAGCTTTAACGCCTAGAGAATCAACAGGCATTTCCCCAGCAGTTATTGCTTTTGCATTCTTTACTGGCTCATGCTGGAAACTATATTGGCTTCCAACTGCAGGGTCTACTACTCTCTGCCAGCTGTAAACAAAATCTCCTGCTGTTACTGGCTTTCCGTCAGACCATTTTGCATTTGTTCTTAAATGAAATATATATCTAGTTCCATTATCAAACTCTTCCCAGCTCTCAGCTGCACCGCCTACTATTTTGCCTTCTTTAGATTTTGTAGTAAGTCCTTCAAAAGCATGCATTACATAATAACATGCATCCAATGCTGTATTAAGACTAGGGTCTATTGTTTTCGGCTGCGGTCCTGCATTTATAGTGATAACATTTTTATTATCTTTGCTACCGCTTCCTCCGCAGGATATCATAATAAATGACATTGCTGCAAAAAACAATATAAATATACGCTTACTCATTTTATGTACTCCGATTATTATAGTTTTGATTATTATATAATGCCAGTAATTACTGTCAATAATATTTAATATTTATTAGTAAATTTAATTAATTAAAAGTATTAGATTTTTTTTTATATATATTGACAATACATATAATTTTGTATACTATTATAGATATAATTTATAATTTAATGAGATATAAAGGAAAAATACAATTAATAAAAAAATATTAGATAATAAAGTTAAATTTAAAGATAATGAATCTTTTATTTCAATATGCGGTATAAATGATAAAAATCTTGAAATATTAGAGGATAAATTTAATGTTTCAATATACCCTAAAGGAAATGAATTAACCATAGAAGGCGATTCAAATAAAATAGAAGATACTTTAAAAGCTTTATATACATTAAAAGATTTGTATAATTCTTCTGCTGAAATAACAGAGCAAAAAGTAGCAAGCATAGCAGATAATATACATAAAGATAAAGAAAGCCAATTAATATCAATGCGTATAAAACTGCCTTATCTAGGCAGAAATATAGAAATGAAAACAATATCGCAAGGGGAATATCTATATAAAATGCAAATAAATGATATAGTATTCTCTACTGGGGCTGCTGGTACTGGAAAAACTTTTCTCTCAGTTGCTTATGCTATAAATTTATTAGCGGAAGGCAAAATAGAGAGAATAATCATAACAAGACCTGTTGTAGAAGCTGGGGAGAGTTTAGGCTATTTGCCGGGGGATTTTAAAGAAAAAATTTCTCCGTATATGCGTCCTATCTATGATTCCTTATATAGTCTTCTATCAAATGATATAATATCAAGATATACAGAAGAAGGTAAAATTGAAGTTGCTCCTCTTGCATATATGAGAGGAAGAACTTTAAGCAAGGCTTTTATAATTCTTGATGAAGCACAAAACACAACTATATCACAAATGAAAATGTTTTTAAGCAGAATAGGAGAAAAGTCAAAGGCTATTATTACAGGAGATATTTCTCAAAGCGATTTGCCTAAGGATATAGAATCAGGACTTAAGCATGCTTTAAAAATATTAACTAATATAAAAGGTATTGGTTTTCATCATTTTGAAAAGAAGGACGTTATAAGACATTATTTAGTTTCTAAAATATTAGAGGCTTATGAAAATAATAATTAAGGGTATTTTATTATGAACACGAATAAAAAAATAATGAAATCAGTTATAAATAAAACTCCGAATATAGAAAGAATTTTTCAGGCTGTAATAGCTGTATTAATGTATGCTTTTACATTATTTTTAGTTTTTCCTAATTATATGCAAAAAGCAGATATACCTCCTGTTGGAAATATAGTTACAGAACCTTTAATAATAAAGCGTAATGTGAGATATGAAAATAAAGCAGAAACAGATAAAATAATATATTATGCTAAATCCGCTGTAGCACCTATATTTGATATGCCTAAAAATATAGAATATGAAACTATATCTAAAATAAGCAATATGTTTTCTTTTATTAGAATATCTTATGACAATAACGTTCCAATAGAAGATATGTACAATGAGTTTTTAACAAAATATAATGAGCCTATAAATAAATCTGTATTTTCAAATGCAGTGATTAATGATCTTAATATAGGTTATGAAAATAAAGTTATAGAAATAGTAAAAGAATTATTCGATATAGGTATAATATCAAGAGAAAATTTAAACTCAGATACATTAAGTTTGATATTAGATAATGGAATATTTTTATACAGATTTGATAATTATATCGTAGAAGAGAGAGTGCTTCCAAAAAATAGAGTATTCTTTTTAGAAGATTTAAGAATGGAGCTGCCTTCTATAGTAGGAGCAAAATATAGAAACTTAAACATTAATCATATAAATACTATATCTTCTATAGTTAATGCTTTTTTACGAGATAACTTAATATACAACTCTGCAAAAACAAAAGAAAAAATGGATGATGTATCTTCTTCCATACAGCCTGTATATAACACAATTAAAAAAGGATTCCAAATACTAAAAGTTGGAGAAAGAGTTACAGAGGATAAATATGAATTAATAAGATCATTATTCGGAAACAATTTTGAAAGCTATAATGTATATATATTATTAGGTCAGGCATTATTCATACTGCTTATATTTATATCGCTTGGATATATTATTTTTAAATATAAAATTCCTTTTTATATACATTTAAAGAATTATATATTGTTTTCTATAGAATATGTATTAATATTATCTATTACATACATTTTCCATAATCATATATCATACATGCTGCCTCATTATATACCATTTTATATATACACTTTTATACCAATGTTTGCTATGATTAATTCGCTTCTTGGTGCAAGAAAAGGCATATCTTCTATAATCACATTATGTATAACCATATTAGCTGCAAACGTTGCTCAGGCTAATTTGTTTGAAACATCTTCATTATTTATAATATCTATATGCGTATCAATATTATCTAAAAAAATAAACAGCAGAAATGCAGTTTTATGGATAGGATTTTATATAGGAATATATTTAAGCATAATGTCATTGATAGGAATGCTTTTAGATAATAACATGAATATAAATTATTTAACTTTTGTATTAGCATTTGCAAGCGGATTTATTCAGGCAATATTAGTTATGATATTTTTACCTATATGTGAATATATGCTTGAAACAGCAACTATATTCAGGCTTCAGGAACTTGCTGACTTAAATAATCCTCTTCTTAGACAGCTGCAGATGAATGCTCCGGGAACTTATCACCATTCTATAACTATGGCTAATTTAGTTGAAACAATAGCAGAAGAAATAGGAGAAGATGCAAGACTTGCATGCGTATCTGCATATTACCATGATATAGGAAAGATGGAAAACCCTCTCTATTATATTGAAAACTCTAATATAAACGATAACAGGCATAAAAAATTAAAACCTACATTATCTGCTTCAATAGTAAAAGCACATATAAGATTAGGTGTTGAAATAGCAAAAAAATACAGACTGCCTAAAGAGGTTATTGCTGCTATTAAAGAACATCATGGTACAAGTTTAATAAAATATTTTTATGTAGAAGCACTCAAAGAAAATCCTGAAGTTGATATTAATTTGTTCACATACCCTGGTCCTCGTCCTCAGTCTAAAATTACAGCTATTTTAATGATATTAGACTCCATAGAAGCTGCAAGCAGAAGTTTAGATTCTCCAAAAAGAGAAGATTTAGAGATGTTAATAGAGCATATTGTAGATGATAAAATGTCCCATGGCGAATTAAATGACAGCGGATTAACATTAAAAGATATAGAAATTATAAAAAGAATATCATTCCAAAAAATAATAGTTTCTTTGCATGAAAGAATAAAATATCCTGAACTTCCTGATGAAAAAAATGAACGAGAGGAAAAAGAAGCCAAAGAGATTAAGGATAATAAAGAAAACAAAGA
>NZ_CALXRN010000183.1 GCF_944390595.1 uncultured Brachyspira sp.
TTTTTCATCATTTTCTATTTTTATATCTATATTATTTTTATTTAAAATTCTTTCTAAAATCTTTCCCTCTTTAGGATCATTAGCCGTTGTTATATTATTTATTCTTATATTTCCGCTTTCTTTTGTATTTTCTTTCTTATCTGTTTTTTCTTCTTTAGGATTTAATAATAAAGTAAGAATATCCAAAGATGTATAATGAGATATTTCTATATTATTATTTTCTTCTTCAGTATCAAAAGTTAAAATTTTAAGTAAAAAATATTCGTATAATAAAAGATATTTTATATTTTCTTTAAGTTCATCATCAAAATTTTTACTCTCATCAAAGATAGAAATTAAATTTGTTATTGGTTCATTTTCCCATAATTCATTATTTTTTATATCAACTATAAATTTAAATAATTTTTCAATATTATAATATTCATCAAAATTCTGTAATATCGTTATTATGTATATATTATTATCTTTATTGATTTTAAAAAAACTTCTAAAATATTCTATAGCATTTTCATTTTCTAAATAAAGTTGGCATATACCTATTAAAAAATAGGCTTCTTCATAATTTGGATTTAATTCTATAACTTTCTTATAATCTTCTATAGCATTATAATATATTTTTAAATTATATTGACAAATTGCTCTTAAATAATAAAAATCTTCATTTTTATTATTTATCTCTATAAGTTTATCAAAATTTTCAATGGCCTCATCATATTTTTCTAAATTTATTTTTGAATATCCTATATTAAAATTAGCCCCGTCTTCATTCGGATTTAATTCAAGTACTTTATTAAAATATTTTATAGCATCTTCATAATTTTTTTGTTCTATTTTTATAAGTCCTATGTTATAGTATGCATCTTCATAATTTGTATTTAATTCTATTACTTTATTATAATATTTTATACCTTCTTCATAATTTTTTAATTCAAATTGGCAACTACCTATTAAAAAATAGCTATCTTCATAATTTGTATTCAATTCAATTGCTTTATGTAAATTTATAATAGCTTCTTCATATCTTTCAATATCAAATAATATAATACTTTTTTCAAAATATGTTCTATCTATATTTGGATTTAATTTTATTGATATATCAAAATCTTCTAACGCTTCTTTATACATTTTTAAATATGATTTTGAAATTCCTCTGTTAAAATATGCTTTTTCATAATTAGGATTTAGTTCTATAGTTTTATTTAAATTCTCTATTACTGTATAGTAATTTTTTAATTCAAAATTACAACTTCCTTTTAGAAAATATGCATCTTCATCTTTATCATTTTTTTTAATGGCTTCATCGCATAGTTTTATCGCTTCTTCAAAATTTTTTTCTTCTATTAGTTTTTGTATTTTTGTTTTTAGTTCTTCAGTCATAAAATAATCCGAAATATTTTTAATTATTATAAAGCATTATAAAAATATTAAAACAATATATAGTTTATTGGTATTTTAAAATTGAACTTTTGTATAATGTTTAATATGGTATTGATTATAATAAATAAGTTTACTAGCATTAAAAATTGATAATTATTTTATGAAGCTTACCTATCTATAGTAGAACTTATCAAATGCAGTTCTTTTGGTTCTTTTATACCAATAAAAGAACTGGGAGTTGGGGCAACGCCCCAAGTATAAAAAGTATATACTAAAAATTTTTAAGTTTGTCAATTTTTTATTCAACTTTTTCCCGCCGAAAAAAGTTGCAAAAAGTGCAAGTATAAAATTAGAACTAAATCATACTAAAATTGTTTTATATATAGGATAAATTTATTAAATCTTATTATCCAAAACTTTTATATTTACATTACACTATTTATAATATTTTTTAATTCGTTAAAATCAATAATTATATTAGGATAATTACTATCTAAAACAAAATAAACCAATTCAATATTCTCTTTTTCAAAATTAAAATATAGCTCAACTTGATTTAAAATCATTTCTTTTTCTGTTTTTGACTTTATATTTAATAGAATTTTTTCTCTAAGTTTTAAAGAGCCATGTATATCGTCTTTAAATACTTCAATAGTTTTATTCATTTTTTTCCTATATTATTTTTTGTATTTTTAATTATTATAAATCATTATAAAAATATTAAAACAATATATAGTTTATGATATTTTCAATATGAAATTATTAGTATGTTAAAGCAGAGTTTAGAGCCGAAGCTACAGTCCTGCAAATAAATTTATTTGCTGATTATAGCATAGAAACAATAATAAAATTTGACAGGATAAAAAAAATTAATTATACTATATAAAAATACTATTTATGAGGTGTGATATGGATAATAATATCAGTAATGAAGAACAAATAAGAAATAAGTTTGAAAAAATATTCCAATATGAAAAAAATAAGGACGCATTCCTTGATTATTTTTATGGAAGATCAAACAGCTGTCCTATTTTAAGAAATTATTACGGTTATGAAGCTGAAGATATTTTTAAGTTTTATTTTGATGAAAATACTAAAGAAGAAGATAAAAAAGCACTGTCAAGATACGCTGAAGCTATAATAAAAGATATATACAAAGACAAA
>NZ_CALXRN010000184.1 GCF_944390595.1 uncultured Brachyspira sp.
TTAAACTATAGCATATAAGAAAATGAATTCAAGTGTTAAATAATTTTTTGATATAATAATGCATAAGAAATTAAAAATAAAAAAAGGAAAGTTTTTAATTAAAACCTTCCTTTTTTATAATTTATAATTAAACAAACCTTTTACTTACATCATTGTTTATTTTTATATTATTTTTTCTTACCTTGATTTGCAACAGCTTCCATAGCTTTTTTAACAGCCTCAGGATCTCCTAAATATTGTTTATTAACTGCTTTGAAATTATCATCAAGCTCATAAACTAAAGGCATACCTGTTGGTATATTTAACTCTGTGATATCAGCATCAGAAATATTATCTAAATATTTAACCAATGCTCTTAAACTGTTGCCATGAGCAGCTATTATTATTTTTTTACCAGCTTTAATATCCGGAAGTATAACATTTTCCCAAAAAGGCACAACTCTTGCAACTGTATCTTTCAAACATTCAGTTAAAGGCAATTCTTTTTCTGATAAGTTTTTATATCTTGGATCATGTCCAGGATATCTTTCATCAGATTTTTCTAATGCTGGAGGAGGAGTATCATAACTTCTTCTCCATATTTTTACTTGATCTTCTCCGTATTTTTCAGCAGTTTGAGATTTATTTAATCCTTGTAATGCACCGTAATGTCTTTCATTTAATTGCCAGCATTTTTCTACAGGTATCCATAAAAGTCCCATTTCTTCTAAAACCAAATTTAAAGTTTTTATAGCACGTGTAAGAGTAGAAGTATATGCTTTATCAAAAGTAAATCCTGCTTTTTTTAATTCTGTTCCGCCTGCTTTAGCTTCTTCTATTCCTTTTTCAGATAATGTAACATCAGCCCATCCGGTAAATAAATTTTCTTTATTCCAAACACTCTCACCATGACGTATTAAAACAACTTTAGTCATTTTTAAAACTCCTTCTAATAAGATTAAGTTCTATTATATACTAAAATAATAAAAAAGTTAAACAAAAAATATATTGTTTTATATCAAACATTTAATTAAAAAATATTATTTAAATTGCAATAAAAAAACAAGACCGTAAAAACAAATTACAGCCTTGTTTATTATTTTATTAATTTTATTTTACTTCAATTAGAATGAAGCAAATCCATCATCAGTCATTTCGCTTGGAGTAGAAGAATAGGTAGTTCCAAATTCTTCATTTTTTACAGTTTTATTATCCTGCTGTATCATCATTTTTTCTTCAGCTCTTGACTTTTCAACAGATGGAGGTACTTTTAACTCTTTCTTTTTAGGTTCAGTTTTTTCTATTTTTATTTCTGTATTTATTTTTACCTCAGGTTCCTTTTTAATCTCTATATCTTTTTTTATCTCAGCTTCTTTTTTCACTTCCTGTTTTTTATTCTTTTTAGGTTCTGCTGTCAAATCAGAAGGATTCAATTTAAAGAAACTTACAGCTTCCTGAAGAAGATGTGCCTGACTAAGCAGAGATTCTGAAGTTTCTGTACTTTCCTGAACAAGAGAAGCATTATGCTGAGTTACAGTATCCATTTCTGCAACAGCTCTATTAACTTGATCAACTCCTACCTGCTGTTCCATAGCAGTGGCGCTTATATCCTGCATAATTCTAGCTGTATCCTCTATTTTCTGCTGAATATCTATAAATATATCCTGAGACTGACGTGCTGTATCTGTAGCTTTATTAATCTTTTCATTAGTATTATCAACTAATACTGTAATATCTTTAACAGATGATTGAGTTGTCTGTGCCAAATTTCTAACTTCGCTTGCTACAACGGCAAAACCTTTACCCTGTTCTCCTGCTCTGGCAGCTTCAACTGCAGCATTAAGAGCAAGTATATTAGTTTGGAAAGCAATATCCTCAATTATTTTTGTTATATTTTTAATTTTAGCACTAGCCTCATAAACTTCCTCTATATTTATAGTGGTCTCAGCTATAATCTTTCCAGCATTTTCCACAGCCTCTCTTGATGATATCATCATATTATTTCCTGCAACAGCATGTTCTGTTGAAGATTTTATTGTGGAAGCCATCTCTTCCATAGAGCTTGCTGTTTCCTCCAAACTTGCCGCCTGAGATTCTGTTCTTCTGGATAAATCTGTATTTCCATGAGCTAATTCCTGAGCAGCTTTAACTATATTGTTGGAAGCTGTATTAACTTCTGTAATAGTTTCTACAAGTTTATTACGCATACTTACGAAAGATCTTGATAAAACCCCTATCTCATCTTTTCTAGGTTTAATACGCTGTTCTGTCTTAGTTAAATCTCCACGCTCTATCTCTTGCGCCTCTTCTACAACTATTTCAAGAGGTTTAGTAATAGTTCCTATAAATAAACTTACAAATACTGCAAGAACTATTATAGATATTACTCCTATTATTATGCTTGCTATTATTAATTTCAAATTTTGTTCATATATCTCATAATTCATCATAGCAAGTGCTATTATCCAAGGCTGTGTTTTCATCTTATAATAGGCAGCTGTTCTTTCCTGACCATTTACATCATAAGTTATTATTCCTGAATTACTTCCGCTTGTAAAAGCTTGTTTATATATAGGATTAATTTTCATCACAGCTATATTTTCATATAAAGAGTCCATTATATTATATAGCTCAGAACTTGTTATAAATAAACCTCCTGTTTTGCCCAAATCTATATTTGAAAAATGAGTTTGATGCAAAATAGCCCAATCAAGAAGAACATATATATATCCTATATTCTGATTGTTTTCATCTTTAACTATTTTTAAAGCCGGCATAGCCCATTTGCCTGTTATATCTGATTGAAGCAATCTATCACCATAAACAACTTCATCAGAATTAGACGAAGTAACTTTTGTCCAAGTCATAGGAATATAATCTTTTAAATTTTTTCCATTTAGTTCCGGAGAAACAGAATCACTTATTATATTTCCATTAATATCAGCTATACCCATATTAATTATATAAATATTGCTGTTTTTAAAATTTTTTATTGTGCTTGATAATAATTCTAAACTTGTTGCTTCATTACCTTGCAAATATCTAATAATTACAGGAGTTACAGAATACGTATTTACAAGAGATGTTTCTAATCCAAACCAAGTATCCAATACTGAAGCATATCCAGCTATTGTACTATTAAAACCGCCTAGTCTGCTTACACTTATACCTTTACTGGCTATTCTTATGGAAGATATAAGCATTGTTACTATTATAATAACTACTATACAGCATATAACAAAAGGCATTCTAAATGCTAAACTATTTATTTTTTTCATATATATTATTTCTCCAAATAAAACGAAATATTAATTGCTAAAAATTCACTTATTTTTAATATATTATAAATTCGGCTTTTATGCAATATATATAGAAAAAATATAAAAAAACTATAGAGTTATATATGCATATAATTCTATAGTTTTCATCAATAACGAATATATATATTATTTATATGATTTTTGTAATACAGTTAATACTTCCTCGTCTGTAAAGTTATGAGGATCGCATTGGAATAATCCGCCCATAGCAAATTTAGCATTTTTAGCTATATCAGGCAAATCCTCTTTTTTCATGCCGTAATCTGATAGTTTTAAATTATCAACTCCGCATGCTTTTTGCAAATCAACTAAAGCATCAACAAAATCCATAGCTTTATTTGCATCTTTCTTACCTAAAGCCTTAGCCATATTTATCATTTTTTCATCGCAGTCATGTGCAT
>NZ_CALXRN010000185.1 GCF_944390595.1 uncultured Brachyspira sp.
CTCCTAATAACCATTATACTTTTATTATATAATAGTTTATTTATTAAATCTAGTTTTAATTTATATATTAGAATTTTATATTTTTTATGATATACTAAAAATAAAAAAATTAATAAAGAAATGTATATGGAAAATAAAAAGACTTATTATTCTTTTTCAGATTATGTAAAAAATAAATTCGGAGTTAAAGTAGGTAAAATTTCTATAGATACAGATTTCGGATGTGCTCATAAAGCAAATAATGGAGGATGCAGATTTTGTAATTTAAATAGTTATAAACCTCCTTACGTGATAGAAGAAAATATTGACAGTCAATGGATTAATGGAGTAAAAAATTATAGAAATAGATATCAAAAATTTTATGCATATTTTCAGTTAGGAACTCCATTATCTCCATTAGCCTCAAAAGAATCATTAATATATGCAAATAAACTTATTCATTTTGAAAACTGTGTAGGTCTTATGTTTGGGGCTAGAAGCGATATGCTTGAAGAGAATGTATTGAAAGAGCTTAATGATTTATCTGCTTCATTCAATAAAGAGATTTGGCTTGAAATGGGGCTTCAGTCATCCAATGAAGAGACTTCAAAATTTATAAACAGAGGACATGATTATAACTCTTTCGCTGAAATGGTTAATCATATAAAAACAGTTTATCCCAATCTAATAATATGCACACATGTAATATTCGGACTCCCAAAGAGATTGATTGAAGATAAAAAACTTATAGAACTTGAAACTAAAGATGATATGCTTAAAACAGTTAAGGATATATCAATTCTTAAAATAGATGCTGTTAAATTTCATCAGCTTGATATAGTTAGAGGTTCTTATTTTGAAAAACTTTATAATGAATACACTTTTCCAACTATAGAAGAAGATTTTTATATAGAACTTATGTCGGAAGCATTATCAATAATTAGAGAAGATATAATAATTGCACGTTTGGTAGGAGATAGTTTGGGAGATACTTTAATAGCACCGAAATGGAAAAAATCTAAAGGTGAAATACTTAATCTTATAACAAAAACAATGCTTGAAAGAAATATTATTCAAGGAAGCAGAATATCATATTGAAAAACATCGATAAATTGATTATAATATAAAAGCACTATATTAATTAAAAAAACTTAATATCATTTTCTGATATTATAAAAGACTATGGAGACATTAAAATGAAATTCGTATCTTTCGTTGAATGGAATAATACCGAATCTGTAGGTATATTAAGCAAAGACGGCAGCAAAGTAATAGCTATAAATGAGATAATACCGGATTTTAAAGTATCCGAAAATCCAATGATTCAGTTAATTAGAATGATGAATGATGATATACTTAATAAATTAAAGCATGCAGAAGAAAATTTTACTCATGCTTATTCTATAGAAAATGTTCAAATACTTTCTCCTATAAGAAAGCCTATACATGATATTATATGCGTAGGTGTTAATTACAGCGATCATTTAGGAGAGATAAAAAAAGATATGAAGGATTTTAAAGAGGTTAAAGCTCCTGTTTATTTTTCTAAAAGAGCTTTAGAGGTTATAGGACTCGGAGATAAAATTAAAGCGAGATTTGATTTAGATGAATGCCTCGATTATGAGGTTGAGCTTGCAGTTATCATAGGAAAAACAGCAAAAGACATAGAGCCTGATAAAGTACAGGATTATATATTTGGATATTCTGTATTTAATGATATATCTTCAAGAAATATACAAAAAGATCATTCTCAATGGTATAAAGGTAAAAGTTTAGATTCTTATTCCTCTATGGGACCATGTATAGTTTATAAAGATGATTTAAAACTGCCTTTAAAACTAAATGTTAAAAGCATTTTAAATGATGAAGTAAGACAGTCTTCAAATACAGAATATATGATACATGATATAAGTTATTTAATTTCTGATATATCAAAAGGTATGACATTGGAGGCAGGAGATATAATTGCAACAGGCACTCCTGGAGGTGTAGGGATGTCTTTTAATCCTCCTAAATATATGAAGCATGGGGATAAAATAACATGCTTTATTGATGAAATAGGCGAGCTTGTAAATTTTGTAGATTAATTATTTTTCTTAAATTGCTTGATAAAATTCTGCAACTACCTTATTATTGCAGACATATTATTTTAAGGAGAATTAAGTATAAACTATGAATATATTTACTTTTACAAACAAAGGTTCTAACACAAAAATAAATACAGATACTATTTTATTTAACAGCGAGGCAATATCAGGAAATCCTATTATAATTAGCGAACAGAATAATTATTCTCACTTTTTAAATGGTATAGAAGGTATTGCTGTTTCTCTTTTGGCAGACGGACTTGGAGATACATTCGCTTCAAAGTTGGCAGTTAATATATATAATGAAAATTTTTTAGATTTGCTTGAACTTGTTGGCGAGCAGGAAGTTATGAATTGGATAATGCATAACTTTATTAAATTAGAAGTTACAGCTTCAAGAGAATCGGCAGATGATAGAGAAAAATCTATGGCAGGTGCTTCTATTGCCGGAGTATTATATCATAAATTTGCAGGAGCATTTGTATTTAATGCAGGAGATTCAAAAGTTTTTGCTTCAGATAATAAAAGAGTTATTCAAATAAGCAGAGATCATATTGTAGGAAATGCTTTAGACAATTGTGCATGTGCAGGAGGCGGACATTATATTACTATTGAAGGAGCAAGAAGAAATAGAAGACATAATTACTTTATAGCTTCTAATTCTATGATTGAGCTTTTATCAGAAAAATATGAAAATGCTGAAGCTGGAATTAATGATATAATGAGTTCTTCAAATACAGAAGAAGCTTTAAATAAATTAAAAAAATTATCAGAATCAAGCAATGATAATATAAGCGCTGTAGGATTATTTAATTTATTTGAGTAATAAGCAAGGATTAAATATGCAGGAAAAAGGAACTATAAGAACAATACCTATGCTTCTTGCTTTGAATGTTGTAACATGCGGATTATATTATATTTATTGGATATATCAGACTTCTTATGAAATAAAGCGTTTTACAGAAAAAGATAATTTATATCCAATTATAGATGTACTTTTAGGAATAGTTACATGCGGGCTTTATTTCAAGTATTGGTATTATAAATATGGAAAAATAGTTTATAAAGAAATGCCTTTGAAAGTTGGAATGGATAATAAAGAAGATAAAACTTTAGCTCTTGTAATTATAGATATTGCAGTTTTTTTGATTTACTTTTTTAATTTGATATTTAATTCTGCTGCTATTCTTATAACTTATTCTCATGTTAAATCAGTATCAGATTATATGGGACTTTTAGGTAATTATTTTAGCCTGCTGCCTTTAGGGTTAATATATTTAGTAAATATATCATCTCTTATAATGCAGGATAAACTTAATAATATTTGGAAAAAAGCAGATTAAATATTATTGATATAAATTTTCATTTTTTAATTCGCTTGAAGCAAAATTTCTTAAATAGCTTTGTACTATTTCTAAATCTTCCATAGTATCTATGCCGTGTATGAATTTTTTTGTTTCAAGCACCTTTATTTTCATTCCATTATAAAGCCATCTAAGCTGTTCTAATCTTTCTATATTTTCGTATTCGCATTCTGGTAGATTTTCTATTTTTAGAAGTACATCTTTTCTAAAAGCATAAACTCCAATATGTTTATAATATTTAACCTCTATATTTTGGTCAAATCTTTTATGAGGTATAGTGGCACGCGAAAAATACATAGCATAATTATTTATATCGCAAACTACTTTAACAGCGTTTTCATCTTTTATTAAAGGGCTTTCATCATCAATTTTAGATTTTATAGTTGCTATATCAACATTTTTATCTTCAAAAGAATCTATAATAGGATTTAATATAGTTTCATCTATTAAAGGTTCATCACCCTGCACATTTATTACTATATCGCAGTCTATCTTTTTAGCTACTTCAGTTATCCTTGAAGTTCCGGAAGTATGTTCTGAAGAAGTCATGACAGCCTTAGCATTATTTTTTTCGCATATATCCATTATCTCTTTAGAGTCCGTAGCTATTATACAATCATCGATTTTTTTTACAGCTTTTACATTATCATAAACATCTATTATTATAGGTTTTCCTAATAGTTCATAAGTTAATTTTCTAGGAAATCTTGTAGAACCATATCTTGCCGGTATTATAGCAACAACTTTATTTGACATATTATTTGCCTCCTAATGTATCTGCTGATATATCTTTTAATTTTGATTTAAATTCTTCGATATTTTTTGATTCTAATAATACAACAGGATACATAGTCATTCTTGATATTTTGGTAAACAATGAAAGAAGATTAAGATATTTATCATTGCTGTTTTTATTAGTTAAAAACATAATAAGCAAGTGTACCGGTTTTTTATCAAGAGAAGAATAATTAAGTCCCTTTTTTGAAATAGCAAATATAATATCATTATCTTCTACTTCATTAGTTCTTACATGCGGAAAAGCAACTCCGTATCCAAGTCCGCTGCTTATTATATCTTCTTTTTTATACATAGCTTCTATAGTTTGTGCTATGTTTATTCTTAATCCGTTAGACTCAGCATATATTAACATTTCGCTAATAGCTTCATCTTTATTAGTTGCTTTTAAATCTAAAATTACATAGGATTTGTCTATATATTTTGTTACCTCATTTAATGAAATCATATATTGCCTTCTTTTAATTAAATATTAAACTTCAACATTAAAATTATTTTTTAAATATTCTTTCATAGTGTATTTCTTTTGTATAAGCTCTAAAGTAATATTTAAAGGATATATAGTATTATAGTTTTTAAAACTTATTCCTATAGATTCATCATCTAAATCTATTCCTCTTGAAACAATCCAGTTTCCATTAAAGTTCATTCTTATTACTTCGCCTATATAAGCACTTATAGAAAATATAAAATTTCTGTTATTATCATTTTCTAATACTAATCTTAGTTTTTCTTGAAAAAATTTGTCTATTTCTAATAAGCTTTTTAATGTATAATCAGTGTGATATCCTTCACGCATTAAAAAATTGCTTATCCAATTAGACGATCTTGAAAGTTCCTCTTGCGGTAAGATATATTTTGACATAATGTTTATCCTTATATTTAATATATATTTTTTTCATAATATGTCAAATTTATTTTTATATAATATAGCTTTTGAAAGACTAAATTAATAAATATTAAAATTGTATATTTATGTATCAATTTATTTTTGTGATAAAAAAATATATGAAATAATGATTTCTTTTTTATTAATGTGTAAAAATTATAACATATAAAACATATTTTGTTAAAATATGATATGATTTATTATAAAATAAGTATATAATATATCAATATTGATGATAATGTTATAATTGTATGATAAATTTATTATAAATTATACTTGCAGAAGTTGTAATCTTTGATATACTTTAGTTATTAAAATTTATGAAATGGAGAGTATATGCTAAAGAAAGTTGTCTCAAATATCTTAAAAGAAGCATTAATTGATTATTTGAAGGGTACAGATATAAAAGAAGTTGATTCTTATATAGAAATCGGGTATGCCTCAGACAACAGGTTTGGTGATTATGCTTGTCCTGTTGCTATGCGTTTGTCTAAAATATTAAAGAAAAATCCTATGGAAATTGCAGAAGCTATAGTAGAAAAAATTGATAAAAAATTTTTTGAAAAGGTAGAAATTGCTAAGCCTGGATTTATAAATATGACATTATCTTATCAATATATAAATGATTGTATAGATGATTTAATAAATAATGATAATTACGGCAGAAACACAGCAGAAGAAAAAAAGAAAATAATGGTAGAATATGTAAGTGCAAATCCTACTGGCCCTTTGCATATAGGTCATGGAAGATGGGCTGCTATTGGAAGTGCTTTATCAAATATTCTTAAATATGTAGGACATGAAGTTTATCAGGAATTTTATGTTAATGATGCAGGAGAACAGATTACTAAATTAAATGAAAGCGTTCAGGCTGTAAGAGAAGGCAGAGAAATTCCAGAAGACGGATACCATGGTTCATATATATATGAATTAGCAAAGAAAGAGGGCAATCCTAAAGATTTAATATTGGAAGATCAAAAAAGACTATTAGAGAGATTTGGAACTTATATGGATAATTATGCTTCCGAACTTGCTATACGTGAAAGCGGCGAATTAGAAAAAACTATGGAGTTCTTAAAAGAAGAAGGATTATTATTTGAAGAGGATAATGCTTCTTGGTTTAGAAGTACAAAATACGGTGATGATAAGGACAGAGTAGTTAAAAAAAGTAACGGAACATATACATATTTTGCTCCGGATATAACTTATCATAAAAACAAAATAGACAGAGGATATAAAACTTTAATAGATATATTGGGGGCAGATCATCATGGTTATGTTCCTAGAATTACTGCGGCAGTTAGAGCTGTAAGTAAGGATACTGCTAGCTTAAAAGTTATATTAGGTCAGTTGGTAAGACTTTACAGAGGAAATGAGATTGTAAGAATGAGTAAAAGAACAGGGGATATGATAAGTTTAGAGGATGTAATAGATGAAATAGGAGTTGATCCTGCAAGATATTTCCTTCTTATGCGTTCCTATTCTAGTTCTTTAGATTTTGATTTGGAGCTTGCTAAAAAGAAAGATAATGATAATCCTGTTTATTATGTTCAATATGCTTATGCCAGAGTTTGTAATATATTCTTCAAACTTAAAGAGAAAAATCTTTCTTATAATGAATCTAAAGGTTTCGATATAGAAAAAATAGCAAATGAAAGTTCTTTAAAATTGGCTAAAATACTTCTTAGATTTCCGGATGAGATTTATGAATCTTCAAAGTCTTTAGAAGTTTATACTATTCTTAATTATACTTATGATGTGGCAAGTGCTTTGCATAAGTTCTATTATGATAATATAGTATTAGAAGAAAATGAAGCTATAAGACAGGAGCGATTAACCTTAGTTAAGGCAGTTAAAAAGGTATTAGGAATCTGTTTTGACATAATAGGAATATCTAAAATAGAAAGAATGTGGCTTGATGAATAATAAAAAATAGAAAAATATAAAGGGACTCAATAATTTGAGCCCCTTTTTTATTTATTAATTATTTTCATTCCATTGAGTTATAGCATCATCATTAGATAATTCTGCTATAGAGTTTTTATTAAATGTAGGTTCTTTATGTTCTTTTAATTTACTTACATAATGTCTTGCAAGCATATAAACAGGCTTATTAAGTATTACTATAATTATTATGTTGAGCAATGCCATAAATCCCATAAACATATCGCCTGCTCCCCATATAGTTTTGAAATCAGCCAATGATCCTGCAAATACCATAGCTATTGTCATAAGCCCTACTATTATATAAGAAATTGTATTATCTTTTAAAGCAAAAGCACCTGTTTTAATATAGAAGAAATTACCAAGTATAGAACTATATGAGAAAAATAATATACATACAGTGATAAAGTAAGAACCAAACTTTCCTAAATGTGATTCCAGAGCATATTGAAATAAATTAATACCTTCAATATCCTTTACTACCTTCATAGCTTCAGGAGATAATAAAAGTATGAATCCTGAAATTGAACATATTAATAAAGTGTCAGTAAATACAGAGAACATTTGTATAAGTCCCTGCTTACATGGATGAGAAGAGTGAGCAGCAGCTGCAGCATGAGGAGCACCGCCCATACCTGCTTCATTAGAGAATAATCCTCTTTTTAATCCATTAGAAATAGTTGCTCCTATAGCACCTCCAAAGAATGCTGACGGCTTAAAGGCTTGTACAAATATGCTTTGAAATACTGAAGGTACAGATGGGAGATTAGTAAAGAATATATAAAGACCTATAAGTATATAAGGTATAGCCATAACAGGAACTATAAATACGCATGCATGAGTTATAGTATCTCTTTTTTTAGAAAATAATATTAATCCGGTAATAACTATTAATGCTATAGCTGTATATAAATAAGGAATATTATATTTTGATAAAGCATTTGATATAGTATTAGCTTGAACCCCATTAAACGTTGTATAAGTAAATATCATACATATAGCAAATAAAGCTGCTAGAATAGGTTTTTTTAATCTGCTTTTTATATAGAAAGAAGCTCCTCCTATAAATTTGCCTGATGAATCTTTTTCTTTGTAAAGCTGTGCTAATGTACTTTCTGTGAATGCTAAACTTCCTCCAAGTACAGCCATTATCCACATCCAAAATAAAGCACCAGGTCCTCCTGCAGAAACTGCAGCCATAACTCCGGTAATATTTCCTGTTCCTACTCTTGAAGCTGTGCTTATACAAAAACTGGCAAATCCTGAAACTCCGTCTCCTTTTTCATGGGTTGATAATAAAAGTTTTAATGCATGTATTGAATGTGAAACTTGTATCCCTTTTAATCTTAATGTAAAGAAAATTGAAACTGCGAAAAATACCCCTAATAGCAAATAACCATACATTACCCCGTTTGTTGTGTTAATTATTAGATTAATAATTTTCATTATACTTATCCTGTTTTTATTTATTTTTAATTGTCATTATACAATAATATTTATTTTTTTAAAATATTAATTAAAACTTTCTAATATTTTTTTTACTTCATTACGTTTTTTTATGTATTTATCATACATTACAGCATCAGGTTTAATATTGTTAATAATGTAGAGTTTATAATTAACAGCATCAAATAATTTTGTATAATAAATTTGAGCATTATGCTTATCTCCTATATTATTATATATTTTAGCTAATTCCTCTAAAACTTCATCATCATTTTTATCAATATTAATAATTTTTTCTAAGTATTCTATTACTATATTGCCGTTTTTATTCATATCTCTTTTCAATAAATAAACAGCATCCTTTATTACATCAGTATCTTTATCATAAATATTTATAGACATCTCATAATATTTTGAAGCATTTTCATAATCATTTTTTAATATGTATGCATCAGCAAGTTTATAATAGTAATAATAATTATTTTTTAATTCGGCTGCCTTATGATAATTTTTTATGCTTGAATCTATATCTTCTTCAGCAGCGTTGATTTTATACTTAGTGTAATATAAGCATCCAAGAGCATATAAAGAATAATGATTATTTTTACTTAAGTATTTATGTATATTATCAACAACGGTGTTTATGTTTTTTAAGTCATCTCCTTTTATCATTAAATACTCTAAATAATCTATATTAAAATAAATATTGTCCTTATAAAAATTAAAAAATACCTCATATATTTTAGCATCATCTGATTGATAATCATTAATTATATTATTTACTTTTTGAGTATAATATCCTATAAGGGATGTATATTCATTTTCTTCTATAGTTTTCAAACTTGCAGATATAGATGAATAATAGTATATATCTTTAAGCATTTGATTAACAGCTTCAAATAAATTTTCTTCTTTTGAAAATACATTTCTTTCAAGCCATTCTCTTGGTTTTTCTTTATTAAAAATTATATAATTAATTACAAATCCATTTTGATATTGATAAATGTCATAAGTAATTGATATATCAGCGTTGTTATTTAATGTTAATTCTTTAATCCTTGATTTTATAGTTTTATAATTATTCTCTTTTATAAATTTATTAGGCAGTATATCAATATTAAAATATAAGAATATATTTTTTCTTAATAGATCATTTACGGCATACAGCATGTAATTTTCAGAATAATATGTTTCAAAAATAATTATTCTTTTTTGAGAGAATGCTGAAATGTATAATAGAATAAATACTATTAAAATTTTTTTTATCATAGATGAATAATATACAATATAAATCTTTAAAAATCTATATAAATATTTATCTAATCTTGTATTTTATTTATTAACATTATATTATTAGTAAAAATTTATTATATGGAGATTATAATTATGATCTTAGACGGAAGAGAGTTGTCAAAAGGAATTAAAGAAAATATTAAAAAGAGGGTAGAAGAGCTTGATAAAAAGCCGAGAATAGATTTTTTATATTTTGAAAATGATAAATCATCAGAAGTATATTTTACAAGGGCAAAAAAGCAGGCGGAAAGTGTAGGAATGACAGCATCTCTTCATAATCTTCAAGAGAATACAACAGAAGCTGATTTTTTAACATTAATAGAATATTTAAATAAAGAAAAAGAAACAAGCGGAATAATAGTTCAAATGCCTTTGCCTAAGCATATAAGTAAAAAGAAAGTTTATGAAACAATATCTCCTGAAAAGGATGTTGATGCTATATCTCATATTAATTTGGGAAGAATATTTATGGGAGAAACTGTACTTTCACCATGTACTGCTAAAAGCTCTATTGCATTAATAGAAAAATCAGGAGTTCAGATAGAGGGTGCTAATGCTGTTGTTGTTGGAAGAAGTGAGATTGTAGGAAAGCCTCTTGCTCATCTTCTACTTCAAAGATCTGCTACTGTTACTATAGCGCATTCAAAGACTAAAAACTTAAAAGAGATTTGCAGAAATGCTGATATATTATGCGTATCTATTGGAAAAGCAGAATTTATAACTGGAGAATATATAAAAGAAAATGCTGTAGTTATAGATATAGGAATAAATGTACTAGAAGACGGTTCTTTAAAAGGGGATGTTAATTTTGAAGAAGCTTCAAAAATAGCTTCTGCCATTACTCCTGTACCGAATGGTGTTGGAAGCGTTACTGTGGCAATGCTTTTAGATAATTTGCTTTATCTTCATAGTAAATATCATTCTTGAAAATAAAAAATAATGCATGATTAACTTAAAAGTCATGCATTATTTTAATATATCAAAGAAATCATCAGGATATCCGTACATATTTACTTTACCGTTTTCATCAATTTCTATTTCCACATAAGTGCCGTTTACTATATCTTCTTTTTTATATTTGTCCGTTAAAAACTCCATTATTTGATTATCCGAACCGTAAAGATGATTGTTGATGTTTCTTTTCTCTTCAATGTAGCTTCCTGATATTAGTATATCGGCATAAGACATTACAGCCTTTTTACTGCTATTTTCAATTTCTTTTTTTTCGTATCCGCTGTAAAGTATTATTCCTATATTAAGAGATTTTATATTTTGCATTAATTTAATAGTTTCTTCAAGCTGATCTAAAGGCTCTCCTCCAAGTATAGTAACGTTATTAATGTTATATTTAATTATTGATTCTTTTATTTGCTCAATTATTTTTTCTATGCTTATTTCTTCTCCGCCTTCAAAGCTATGCATAGAATAATTCCAGCATCCTTTGCATCTTAATCTGCACCCTTGCGTCCATATGACAAAGCTCTTTCCAAATCCGTAAATAGAAGAATTATCATTGATATGTGATACACGCATTATCTTACTTCTCTAACTAAAGTAAGCTGTATTTTATTGTCTTTTTTTACTTCCATTACTCTGTAGCCTTTAGCTTTTGCCTTCTCCATAATAGCTTTTTTCTGAGATTCTATAAATGCAAGTCTTTCACGTTCAAGTCTTTCTTTTTCCTCTTCAAGTTTTCTTTCATAAACTTTATTATATTCTGCTTCTAGTTTCTGCAAAAATGAAGATATTTCACTGTTATAACTGTCATAGCTTAATACGTATTTTCCATTAACTAATTTGAAATATGTATTTCTAAATCTATGCAAAGAAGGAATGTAAATCTTATCATTTTTTAATTCATATTGATATCCGCAGTTTTTAAGTGCTTCTAAAAGTATTTCTTCATTAAGAAAAGGTGTAGCAGTTTTTACTAAACAGCTCATTGAATTCCTCCTTTTAATCTATTTTTATTCTGAGTGTTAATTTTTTGATTAAACTCATCCGTTTTTTTAATCTCTTTTATATTAGAAAGTTCATCAAGCAAAGCATTAACCTCCTCTAAGCATGCTTCTCCTTTTATTCCGTCAGTTTTTACATTGAGGCTTCCGTCCTCATTAATAGTTATTGTGATTCTTTCTTCTCTCATATAATTATACTCCTATTGTTGCCGGCTATACTTTTATAGCCAAAATTATTTGATAAACTCCTCAGCATTTATTTTTTCTATATAAACAATATCTTCTTCTTCATCCATTATAAATGCAAGAGATGATTTATTATTTTTTTTATAGTATGCACTTTTATACAAATTATTAATATAATCTATAACTTTATTAAATTTTTCTGTAAATTCATTTAAACTATTTGTTCCTTTCATAGTATTAAAATCTTCTTCTAAACTTCTTTTTAAATCTAAATATGAGTCTTCATAGATCTTTCTTGAAGCATAATCAAAATCTTTTATTATATTTGCTATTTCTTCTAATTTTAATTTGCATTCATTTACTGATGCATTTATTTTTTCTTTAAATTTTTTTATATCTACAGTTTCTTTTTTATCTTCATTTGTTTTTATTTCTTCATCTTTTTTTATTTCTTCATTTGTTTCATTATGATTTACAATATCATTATAATCAATAGTTGAATCTCCGTGCATAATATCATTGGTTATATCATCTATGTCATCAGATATGCTATTTAAATTATCTGCTATTGTATTGGCAAGATCTTCAATATTATCAATAAACTCCATAAAATTATAGTACGTACTTCTGTTAGTATTGTTGAAACTGTTAAACTTATCTTTTAAATCATTAATTACTCTATCAAAAGAAGTATTATCACTCATTAATGCCTCCCCATTTTATAAAATCAAGCTCTTCATCATCATCCATCATAAAGCTTAATGATGATTTATTATGTTTTTTATAATAAGCACTTTTATAAAGATTATTTATATATTCTATAATTTTATTTAATTCTTCAGCATTCTTTATATATTCTAAACTTCTTTCTAAATCTGTACAAGAAGATTCATAGCTTTTTCTTGATGCATAGTCAAAGTTTTCTATTAATTTTCTTATCGCTTTAATCTTATCTTTGCATTTATTAATAATATCAATGCTTATATCTATTTTTATTTCTTTGTTATACTTTATTTCTTTTTCTTCTTTTTTATCATTGTCTTTTAGTACATTATTTTTGTTTATTTTTTCTTCTGTATTAGTATTTTTTGATGATGTTCGTTTTTTTCTATATGTTTTATTAGATACTCTATTTGATTTATTATTTCTTTTATTTTCTGACTTTTCTATTTTTTCATTAAAAAACTGCAAAGTATCTTCAAACTTTTCATCAAATCCATCAACAGCATCAACAATAATGTCAAAAATGCTCATAAAAAATACCTCAATATATTTAATTTATAATACTATTATAATAAATATCTATGACAAAAAATGTCGCTGTTTTTATATTTTTGTTTTAATTAGAAGAAACTAAAACAGCTCTGTTTTTTGACCATTCTCTTATACTACTAATTTTTTCTTTCATAGTTTCTGACAGAATATGAGTTTTTTTCATAGCACTTATTATATGATCTGTAGTTATTTCTTTATTTTCATCGAAAGCTATAAATAATGCTTCTTTAATAGCTTCTTCTATTTCGGAACCGGAAAATGATTCGCAATTATCAGCTATTTTTTTTACATCAAAATTAGCAGGGTCTCTTTTTATCTTTTTTAAATGTATTTTTATAATTTCTTCTCTGTCTTTTATAGACGGCAGATCAACAAAGAATATTTCATCAAAACGCCCTTTCCTCAAAAGTTCAGGAGGAAGTCCGTCTATTCCATTAGCTGTAGCTATAACAAATACAGGTTTTTTATTTTCCTGCATCCAAGTCAAAAAAGAACCAAAAACTCTAGCTGTAGTACCGCTGTCAGTGGAGCCTGAAGATTGTATTCCGGAAAGACCTTTTTCTATTTCATCTATCCAAAGTATTGACGGAGCAACTGCTTCTACTATATTTAATGTTTTTCTGATATTGCTTTCTGAATCTCCTACATATTTTCCAAATATTTTTCCCATATCTAATCTTATTATAGGAAACTGCCAAGCAGAACCAACAGCCTTAGCACATAAACTTTTTCCTGTTCCTGGTATTCCTAATAGAAGTATTCCCCTTGGAGTTTCAAGCCCGTAATCTTTAGCACCCTGTTCAAAAGCTCTTCCTCTTCTTCTAAGCCAATTCTTTAATACATCAAACCCTCCTATATCATCTAATGTTTCATTATGATGATAATATTCTAAATGTCCGCTGTTTTTTATAATTGTTTCTTTTTCTGATATTATTATTGGTATTTCTTCTTCTGTTATTTTACCTGCCTGTACTATTGCTTTTGAAAATGATCTTTTAGCTTCTAAAATAGTTAATCCCAATGCAGAATCTATTATTTTTTCAATATCATTATTCAATGTTATATTATATTTTTTGCATGTGGATTTTAGTATGATTTCTAAATCATCTTTTTTAGGTAAATCAAAATCCATAATATAAACATCTTTTTCTAATTCGTGAGGTAATTCTCTTTTTGTTTGCAAAAGTATTAAGGTTCTGTCGTTATAATCACTATATGCAATATCTCTTATTTTACTTATTAGTCTTGGATTATCTTTTAAAAACAAATCATATTCCTGAAGTATCAGTATAGAATCTTTTGCTTCATCGCTTTGATACCAATCTAAAATAAATAATGCATCTTCTTTATCTTCTATTTTAGTGAAGCTTTTACCATTATTTGACATTCTTTTAAGACCTGAGTCAATACCCCATTTATACCAGTCTCTTTTTAATTCGGCAGCAGTTCTTGAAACTTCTCCTTCTATTCTCATGGTTTCATAGCTTACGATTTGTATAATATTTATTGATGAACGTATTAATATACTCAAGCTATCCATAAAAATCCCCCAATAAGTAATATATTTTATAATATAGCATAGATGTAAAAAAATGCAAATTTAATTATTGAAAATAGTATTTGTGTTATTGATATAATAAAATTTTATACAATACAAAAAATACTAGAAATTAATAATATTTCATTGTACTATATACAAAACTATATTGGATAAATTTATGGATAATACTATTTCAAAAGAAACTCTAAAATTCTTATTAGAATTGCAGCAAAATGAAGTTACTGAGCATGCTGTTTATTTAAACTTGGCAAAAATTGTAAAAAAAGAAGATGATAAAAATGTTCTTATAAGTATAGGCAAAGAAGAATATGCTCATGCAAAAATACTTGAAAAATATACTAAAAAGAAATTAAAACCTCAGAAGTTTAAAGTATTTAAATTTTTTATATTAAGTATAATTTTTGGGTATACTTTTGTTATAAAGATAATGGAAGGCGGTGAGAAGAATGCTGAGTATATATATTCAAAAATAGTTGCTGAAGTACCTGATGCTAAAAAGATAGCATTCGATGAAGAAGAGCATGAAAATAAACTTATATCTATTTTAGATGAAGACAGATTAAAATATGTAGGTTCTATGGTTTTAGGTTTAAGCGATGCATTAGTTGAAATAAGCGGAACATTGGCAGGACTTAGTTTTGCTTTGCAAGATAATAAACTTGTTGCATTATCAGGTATAATAACAGGAATATCTGCCACTCTTTCTATGGCCTCTTCTGAATATTTATCAGCTAAAGCGGATGGTGATAAAAATGCTTTGAAATCATGTTTATATACAGGAATAATGTATTTAATAACTGTGAGTCTTTTGATATTGCCTTATTTAGTATATCCTAATAATCATTATTTATATGCATTAATTACAATGCTTTGTATAGTAGTATTTATAATATTTTTCTTTACTTACTATGTATCTGTTGCCAAAAGTCTGCCATTTAAAAAGAGATTTTTTGAAATGGCAGGAATTAGCTTAACTGTTGCTGGTATTAGCTTTTTAGTAGGTCTTTTAGTTAAGCAATTTTTAGGTATAGATATTTAATATATAATTCTACAAACTTTAGGAATCAAGTATATTATTAATTTTACTTCTTATTGACTGTCTTATTGTTCTAAAAGGTATTGGGAATACTATTGTGTCTACGATTTTATTTATTGCTTCTCTTAATTTATCTCTTTCTTTTTTTGAAGCATTAGAAGCAAAAATATTCATATAATTTTCAATGAAAAAATGAATATTATGAAAATATTATTAGATATTAAACTATATATTGTTATTATTATAAAATATATAATAACTAAAATTGCTAGTATAAATATTCCTCTATTTCTTTTTTTGAACTTTTCCAAATTTTTAATTTTCTTAATGGTCTAACACAATATTTACAAAATGGTATAGGATTTTTCACATATTTAAATATTTCTTCTTTAGAAGAATTATATATGTTTATATAGTCATTTTCTGTAATATTTAAATTTGTGCCAAAATGATTATTAAAATATTTTATATATGCTGCTTGAGGACATACATAAAATTTACCGTATGTTAATTGAAAACATACAGCCTTACATTTTTCAAAACTGTCTTTGATGTCTTGTTTACCTTCTATATCAAAACTGCAACTATAACTTTCTTTTACATATCCATCTGCAGATCCTCCATCATAAATATCAAAATGTACCTTATATTTATTGCATAAATCTATAATCTTTTCTATATCTATTTTTATAGGATATTTAGTAATATTCAAATATACATCGTTTTTATTAAGATTTTCCCAAAAGTCGTTACTTTGTTTATCAAGTAAAATTCCATTAGATAATACAATAATACCAGAATATGGAAAATATTTTCTTACTATTGTAATATAATCTTTGCATCTATCATTTAATAAAGGTTCACCACCCATTATACTTATTTGATTAACAGCAGAATTCATTACTTTACTTAATTGTTTTATATCTTTTTCAAATACATTAATATCATAGAAGTGTTTATCTGCTATTTGAGAATAATGAGTACAGCTGTAGCAAGAAAAATTGCAGTGATCTGCTATTTGTACTTCAACTATACCAAGTTTTTCTAATTTTTGCCATTTATTATATACGTAATTTCTAAATTTATTTCTGAGGTATTTAAATGGAATATACCACGACATATTATGCATTTTTAATATATTCATAAAAAATCCAACTATACAATTAATAGACTTTTATATTATACTAAATTATTTTTTTGTCAATTTTAAAATATATTAGTAAACTTCTGCTATAAGAACAGTTTCAACAATGGCTGTGGCTTGAGAAGGTTTACCTATTTTAAATTTATATCCTAAATTCCAACTTTCTATCATAGGTTTTATATCAAAAAAATCACTATAATTATGATATATACTTATTATTAGTATAGGTTTTTGATTTTTAATAGTATTTACAGCACCTTTTAAAAAATTCTGTTCAAATCCTTCTAAATCTGTTTTTATTAATCCTACTTCAATATTATTTTCTTCAACAAAAGAATCTAAGGTTATTGTTTCAATTTTTTCTTCTGTTAAATTATCATCTATATATTCTCTTTTTTCTTCTAGTTCTATACATGCGTCTGCTAAACCATCATTTTTAAAATAAATATACATATCTTTATTTTCATCACCTAATGCTTTTTTTATAGGTATAATATTATTTACATCATTTAATTTTATTGTTTTATTCATTAAATCAATATTCTTTTGAAATGGTTCAAAACTATATACATTTTTATTTGTATAACTAGAAAATAATAATGCTGTATCACCAATATACCCACCAGCATCTATAATATTTTTATTTTTTAAATATTTTAAATTATTTATTTTATCCATAGAATATTTATAATAAAATGTAGAAGCTGAAAATCCATTTATTGGAAGCAAATATTGATTATATATAAAACATTCATCATTTATTTTTTTTATTTGAGGTTTAAATTCTACAAATTGCTTATCCTCTTCTATTAGTTCTTCTTCAGTGAATGATACAGGATCATCTATATTGTCATAAAAATATACTTTATTAAAAATCATATTAAATATAATTTTGGAACTTTCATCATCTAAACCTTTAACTAGTTTAGCATACTTAGTTATAAAATTATTATCATTTTTTATAGACTCTCTAAAATGTTTTATCATCCATTTATCACCAGGTATGACTTCAAATGTTGGTTTTGTAATAGTTTTTAGTAATTCTCTTACATCATTTCTAAGTTGTTTAAAAGGTATATAATATACTATTCTGTCTATTGTTTTTAAATCCATATTTTCACCTATTTATAAAAATGCAAAATAAATTATCCCTATTAAAGAAAATAGGTAAATGTAAAAAGTCTTTTTGGAGATCAGACTTGACTTGACTTGACTTGACTTGACTTGACTTGACTTGACTTGACTTGACTTGACTTGAGATTAAGTCAAAATTAATATTGAAATAGTAAGTATAATTATTCATAGGAAGATATTATATTATATTTTAGATATAATGCAAGTTTACTATACTTGAAAAAAATATTACTTATATTTATACTAAAAAACAATATAAATATTGGAGTATAAATGAAAAGAGAGTATAAGTATAAATTGTCAGAAGATGACTTTATAGATTTTCAGCTTTATTATTTAAAAATGAACTCGAAAATGACTAAATCTGTAAAAAGAACTATTATAATATTAATATCCCTTTATGTTGTTATTTTTGCAGCAATGGCAATTTATTTTAGAAGCAATGCTTTTTTAATATTGATAATAGCTGTTTTAGTATCCGCATTTTCAATATTACAAATATTTACATATAGAAAACGTCTTGAAAAAAAAATCGTTAAGAAAGTAAAAGAGTATGTAAGGTCAGGTAAATTGGATAAAGTTTTAGGAGATAAAGAGCTTGAAGTTTATGATGATAGAGTAGTATTTCATGAGGATAGAGGAACAAGTTCTTTCAATAAAGAAGATATAAAAAATATAGAAAATAGCGATAAGTCAGTTTTTCTTTATGTTGATGATATGTCAGCGATTATTGTTCCAAAGCATTATTTAACAGGGGAAGATGTAGATTTCTTATTGTCTTATAAAAATTAATAACATAAAAAAAGAGCAGGTTATCCTGCTCTTTTTTATATTTTATTCTTCTGTTATTGAAAGTTTTGAGCAAACATAATCTTTGTTTAATTCAAATACTTTTTTCTCTTTATCATCTGAAGGCATATCATACATAGCATCAAGCATAACACGTTCAAACAAAGCTCTCAAACCTCTTGCCCCTGTATGCTCTTCCATAGTTTTTTTCACTATTGATTTTAATGCTTCATCATCAATTTTTAATTCTATATTATCATAAGAAAATAATTTCTGATACTGTTTAGTTAAAGCATTCTTAGGTTCTTTTAATATTTTTAAAAGCTCTTCTTCTTTAAGCTCCTCTAAAGTAGCTATTACAGGAAGTCTTCCTATAAGTTCAGGTATAAGTCCATATTTAACTAAATCCTCAGTAGAAATATTTTTCATTATTTCATCATAATTAAGATTATCCATAGAATTAACTTCAGCAGCAAAACCTAATCCCTTTTTAGAAGTTCTTTCAGCAATAGATTTTTCTATATCAATGAAAGCACCGCCGCATATAAATAGAATATTAGATGTATCTATATGCAAATTATCCTGATGCGGATGTTTTCTTCCGCCATGAGGAGGAACTGTTGCAATAGTACCTTCTACTATTTTTAATAATGCCTGCTGTACTCCTTCTCCAGATACGTCTCTTGTTATAGAGCGTGATTCACTTTTGCGTGAAATTTTATCTATTTCATCGATATATATAATACCTTTTTCAGCAAGTTTAATATCACCATCAGCATTCTGTATTAGTCTAAGAAGTATATTCTCAACATCATCTCCAACATAACCAGCTTCTGTTACAGTAGTGGCATCAGCAATAGCAAAAGGAACATTTAATGCCTTAGCTAAAGTGCGTGCTAATAATGTTTTACCGCTTCCAGTAGGACCTATTAAAAGCACATTTGATTTTTCTATTTCAACTTCATTTTTATCTTCTGTATTTTGAGTTATTCTTTTATAATGATTATAAACAGAAACAGATAAAACTTTTTTGGCATAATCCTGTCCTATAACATATTCATCAAGCAATGCCTTTATTTTTTTAGGAGGAAGTACAGTTATTTCATGTTCCTTTGATTTAGACTTCATTTTGTTTTGCGAATGCATATTAAAATAATCATTAGCTATTGCAGAACAATCTGAGCATAAATATCCTTCATTTCCTTCTATATATCTGTTTAATTCTTTTAATTCTCTTCCGCATAAAGAACAAACTTCTTTTTTATCGCTATTTTTTTTAGACATATTTCTCCATATAAAAAACTATAATTAAGTTTATATATTTTATATCAAAATAAAAGTATTTCAATAATAAAAAAAAATAAAAAGTTATATTTATAAAAAAATAAGGGGCTTTAATAAGCCCCTTATTAATTAATATTCAATTTTATATTATGATTCTCTGCTTGAGAAAACTTTATCTATTATACCGTAATCTTTTGCCTCTTCAGCACTCATAAAGTAATCTCTGTCCATATCAGCTTCAAGTTTTTTAATATCCTGTCCTGTATGATTAGCCATAATATTATTAAGGATGCTTTTTAAACGTATAGTTTCTCTTAATTGTATTTCCATGTCAGTAACCATACCTCTGGAACCGCCGGATGGCTGGTGTATCATTATTCTTGAATTTGCAGTAGCAAATCTTTTACCTTTAGCACCTCCTGCCAAAAGCAATGCACCGGCAGAAGCAGCCTGTCCTACACATAAAGTAGCAACATCAGGCTTAACATACTGCATAGTATCATACATACCTAAAGCAGCAGTAACAACTCCTCCAGGACTATTTATATATAATGATATATCTTTTTCAGGATCAGCTGATTCTAGAAATAAAAGCTGTGCTATAACTACATTAGCAACATCATCATTTATTTCTCCGCCTAGAAATATAATTCTATCTTTTAAAAGTCTAGAATATATATCATAAGAACGTTCACCTCTGCTTGTTTGCTCTATAACATAAGGTATAGTCATGTAATTTCTCTCCATCTTTTATATTAACCTCTTATTTTATAAATTAATATCCGCCCCAAATATCGCTTTCTTCCGGTTTGAATTTACCAGTATCTTTTTCAGCAACATTTACATGTTCTTTAACATAATCTAAAATAGCTTCAGAAGTAGCTCTGTTTTGTGCATCTCTCATTATGTAGTTTATAATGTTCTGCTGTTCTTCTTTAGGAAGTTTAGAAAGTCCCATATAGCTTTGATACTGATACATTCTATTAGCATATTCTTTTGCTTTTTCTTCATTTACTGTAATAGAATCTTTATATGTTTCAGCCAATTTAGCCATAATCATATCAAAAGTTATTTGTTTTCTAACATTTTCTTCATACTCTTTTTTTATGTCTTCATCTGTTTTAGCAACAGAAATTAAGAAATCAGTTTTACTCATTCCTCTGCTTGACATAGATCTTTCAAATTCATTTAATGATATTTCTAATTGCTCTTCATAATAACCTTTAGGAAGAGTCATATTAACTAATTCTATTAATTTGTTAAATAATGTATCATTTATAAGTTCGCTGTTAGCTCTGTCTTCAGCTCTCTTTATTAAATGTTCTTTTAAAGATTCTTTAACTTTTTGTCTGTCTTCTTCTTTGGAATCATCTTTCATATCTGGTTTTTCTACTTTTACTATATTCATTATTAAAGTAGCTTCTCTTCCATCAACATAAGTTTTAAGAAGTTTTTTATCATCTTTTTTAACGCCTATAGAATTTTTAGCAAATATGCTTTCATTTTCATCATTGCTTGCAACTACAGTAAGTTCTTTATCATATTTTTTATTCATATCGTCATCAAATTCTATTTTTACGTTAACTCTGTCTCCTATTTCTGATTTTAATTCGCTTTCTTCAAAATGAGAAAATCTATGAAGAGAAAGTTTATAAGCTGCTTCAACAACGCTGTCATCAACTGTGTATTTATTTTTTTCTACATTTATAGAAGCCAAATCAGGCAAATTAAATTCAGGTATAGGATAATATTCATAAGTAAGATGAAGTCCGTCCTCTTTATTTTCTAAATTAAGCAATTTAGGAGTACCTAAAGCCTTAACATTTTTTTCATCATGATAAGTATTCCAAGCATCATCTATTAAAACTTCATTAGTAGCACCTTCTAAAGCTTCTCTGTATCTTGAAAGTATAATATTATTAGGAGCATGTCCTACTCTAAAGCCTTTAACATTAACTCTAGGTTTATAATATTCAATTTGTTTTTCTAGTTCTTTTTTGTAAGCATCTTTTGAAATTGTTAGTTTGAGTGTAACTAAATCTTTTTCATCTGTTGAAGTTTCGAAATTTAAATCTTTAATATCCATATTTAAAAAACCTTTAAAAAATAATAAAAAAATACCCCAACAGAGAAATCTATTGGGGATTTAATATGAGCGGGAAACGGGACTCGAACCCGCGACAGTCTGCATGGCAAGCAGAAACTCTACCAACTGAGTTATTCCCGCATAGACATGTCAAATAATATAACATAATGAAACAAAAATGTCAATACTTAAATTAATAAAAAATCCTCTAAAAATTTTCCGACACCGTTTTTATCGTTGCTTAAGCATATATAATCTGCTTTGTTTTTTAATTCATCTTCTGCATTTGAAACAGCAACACCGATTCCGGCAAATTCAATCATTTTTATATCATTATAATTATCTCCAAAAGCTATTATCTCATCTCTTTTTATGCCTTTTTTATCGCATAACCACTTTAAGGCACTTCCTTTATTTATTCCGTTAGCAAGTATTTCCAAAAAATTTGTATGTGAAAATGATGTATCAGCATTAATATTATTATTTATATCTTTTTGTATCTTTTCAAGTATATCTCTGTCTCCTATAAAAAGCATTTTGCTGAATTCAAAATTTTCTATATTGTTTAATCCTATCAAAGTATCAGAGATATTTTCTTTTTGTGCATATCTTCTAAAATAAAAATCTTCTTCAGATACTATATATTTATTTCCGCTGTAAACATGTAAGTATATGTCTTTGCTTTTATATTTATTATAAATATCTATTATATTCATTGCTGTGTCTTTATCTATAGGCTTATTATAAATAAAATTACCGTCATTATCAGCAACTACAGCACCATTGAATACTATAGAATGATTATTATTATTTAAAATATTTTTATAGCGTATCATCCCATTAAGAGGTCTTCCTGTAGAAAGTATTACTTCTATTCCTCTATTCATTAAATTTTGTAAAACTTTTTTATTGTAATCACTTATTTCGCTATAATCGTTTAATAAAGTGCCGTCTAAATCAGTTGCAACAAGTTTTATATTTCTTATATTATCCATAAATAATATATTAGCATAAAAAAACTCAAAAACAAGTGAATTTCAAAATAAAATTAAACTATTAAAAGGGTAATTATATTGATAAAGTAATAAAGTTTAAAATATACTTTATTTAATGTATTTAATCATAACTATTTTGCTGCCGTTATTTTCAAAATAGAAATCATCAGAATAAAGCGATATTAAAAAAATACCTCTTCCGCTGTCTTTATATATGTTTTCCTGAGATTCAGTTAATCCTATCATAGCCATTATATAATCGAATCCGTTTCCTTCATCTTCTATAATAACTTCAACATAATCATTAATTATATTAAATTCTATATTAACTTTTTTATTTAAATCATTTCCGTTTCCATGAACTATAGCATTAGTTAAAGCCTCTTCAAAAGCTATTTGAAAGGCATCGCATTCTTTTATTCCATTATTCCTTAAAAACATTAAAAACTCATTAGAAAGCTTTGGTATATAAGATTTATCACTAGGTATTTTCATGGATAAAGTCATTTCTTTTGTTAAATCTTTTACGCACATATTCACTATTATTTCATCTCAATTCTATTATATTACTATATTCAGTTATTCTATTACTATATAGTATAGTAAAATAAGACTCATTGTCAAGTTTTTTTATATTTATAATATTCTTTTTTGTTCTTTTGTAAAACATTAACTACTTATGTTGTAATATTTATCAAAATAATATTGACAATAATTAATAATATGAATACAATTAAACATAATTATTTTTTAAGGATATTTTATGAAATATATGAACCTTTATAGAGGATATGAGAAAAGAAAAGAGGCAATAGATAAAAAAATATTTTCTATTATAGAAAGAAGTCAATTTATATTTGGTCAGGAATTGGATGAATTAGAAAAAGAATTATCAAACTATACAGGTGCTAAATATGCTGTAGGAGTATCATCAGGACATGTTGGTTTGGTGCTTTCTCTTTTGGCATTAGGATTCAATGCGGGAGAGGATCATTCTGATAAAGAAGTTATAGTTCCAGCAATGACTTTCTTCTCTACTGCTGAAGCTCCGGCATTTTTAGGTATGAAAGTGAGAGTATGCGATATAGATGAATATTTCAATATGGATATAAAAAAGCTGGAATCTCTTATAAATAAAAATACTGCTGCTATTATACCTGTTAATTTGTTCGGACAATGTGCAAATTATGATGTTATACTAGACATAGCTAAAAAAAATAATATATTTGTTATAGAAGATGCATGCCAGTCTTTTGGGGCAAGTTATAAAAATATAAAATCATGCTCCGGAAAATTAGGAGATATTGCTGTTACTTCATTTTTTCCAGCTAAGCCTTTGGGATGTTTCGGCGATGGAGGAATGGTATTTACTAATAATGAAGAGTTATATAAAAATTTAAAACAGCTTCGTCATCATGGCGATGAAGGCGGCATGATACATGTTAAATTGGGTACTACTGGAAGATTAGATAATTTACATGCTGGTATTTTATTAGAAAAATTTAAAGGTTTCGATGATGATATGAATCATAGAAGACAAGCTGCAGAATATTATAATGAAAAATTAAAAGATGTTGTAAAAGTTCCTGAAGTAGCTTCATACACTCAAAGCGTACATGCTCAGTATGTTATACAAGTTAAAGATAATAGAGATGAGATAAGAAATAAATTAAATGAATTAGGCGTTCCTACAGCACTTTATTATCCTCATCCTATACATTTAGCTCCTATACTTGTAAAAAAATTAGGCTATAAAGAAGGCGACATGCCTGTGTCAGAATATGCTTCAAAACACAATATAGCTTTGCCTATAGATAATGACATTTTAAGAGAAGAACAGGATATGGTTATAGAGGCAGTAAAAAAAGTATTATCTTAATATAAAAATATGCAGAAGGCATGTATTTTTATATGCTTTCTGCTTAATTATTAAAGATAAATTATCCTGTATACTCTTCTATATATTTTCTCATAAGCATTTTGATTGTTTCTTTATCAGCATCAAGCGAAGCAATATCAAAAGCATCAATCATAATTTTTCTTTCTTCAGGAGTTAAGCATTTTACGGGGTCTTTAGCTATGAATAATTTTTTATACTGAGAAGGTATTAATGTTTCATCATCCATTAAAATCTCTTCATAAAGTTTTTCTCCCTCTCTTATGCCTGTAAAAATTATAGGAATATCTTTTTCTGTAAGTCCGTACATTTTAAGCATATTCTTTGCTAAGTCTAAAATTTTAACCGGCTTTCCCATATCTAAAGTGAATATTATACCGTCATTTAAAGTGCATGCTTTTATAACAAGTCTTGCTGCCTCTCTTATGGACATAAAGAATCTTACCATTTCAGGATGCGTAACAGTTAATGCTTTGCCTTCTCTGATCTGTTTTTCAAATACAGGTATAACACTTCCGCTGCTTCCTAGTACATTGCCGAATCTTGTTATTTTAAATGATGTAATATTTTGTTCATGCGATAAAGACATTATCATTCTTTCGCATATTCTTTTACTTGCTCCCATTAGTGAAGTAGGGCGTACAGCTTTATCTGTTGATATAAATACAAAATTTTTAATATTATTTTTAATTGCCAAAGTTGCAACATTTTCTGTAGCTAGAATATTATTTTTAATTGCCTCTTCCGGATAAGCCTCCATAAAAGGCAAATGCTTATGAGCTGCCGCATGGAAAATTATATCAGGATTTTCTTCTTTTAGTATTTTATCAACCTTTACATAATCTCTTACATTAGAAATTATATATTTAAATTTATGTTTATTTTTTTCATTTTTAGAATCATTTAAAGACATTATAAGCGAGTGAATGGCACTTTCTGAATTATCTAATGCCATAACTTTTTTAACAGGAAGTGTAATTAATTGTCTTACAAGTTCGCTTCCTATAGAACCGCCTCCTCCTGTAACAAGTATAGTTTTGTCTTTATAATAGTTGGATATTTCTTTCTCATCAAATCCAATCTCTTCTCTTCCAAGCAAATCTGAAGGCTCTACATTTCTAATATCTTTTATAGATGCATTTCCTTTTATTATTTCAAAGAAGCATGGAAGTATTTTATATTTTATTCCTGTAGGATATATTATATCTAATATTTCAAGAAGTTCTTTTTGCTTAAGCGTAGGTATAGCGATTATTATCTCTTCTATATCTACATCATTATTTTTATATTCTTTTATTATTTTTTCTATATCTTTGATTTTGCCTTTTACTTCTATAGAATGATTTTCTAATTTTAACTCTTTTTTATTTTCATCATCATCCAAAAAGCAAAGCACATTATATTCATTATTTTCATCAGAAGTTAATATTTCAGAAGCAAGGGTTTCTCCAGCATTACCAGCCCCGATTATAACTATATTTTTTTTATTCATTTATTTTTAATTCCCAAGATATATATTTAAATATTGAGTAATAGTATATAGTTTTTTTATTTATTATACAAGAATTTTTAATAGCATAATTTTGACAATATATATGTTTTAGTATATCATTTTTTCATTAATAGGCAAATGGAATATTTTAATGACTGAAAAAATAAATAATTTAAAACAATATATAAATGAAAATTTCCTTCTTACTTTAACAAGCAAAGGCATATATAACAGATCTGTAAAGGATATAGATGCTATAATAAATAATAATAATACAAATCAAATAAGTATTGAAGAGATTGATAATAAAATAAAAGTTATATTTGATATGTCAGGAGAAAAAATAGAGGTTGTTTTAAATGATGAAAATATAAAATTAAGCAAATGTACATGCCCTTCAAAAGATGTTTGCAAACATATAATAATGGCTCTTCTTTATATAAAATATATGGATAATACCAATACTGTAAATGACAATGAAAAAAAAGAAGAAATAGAAAATAGTTTTAATGATAATTCAAATAAAGAAAATGAAACAACAGCAGAAGAAAATAATTCATTTGATGAGTTAAAAAATATTAGTTTTGATAATATAAAAAAATTAAGTACAAAAAAGAATTTTGAATATGCATTGGATAGATTTTATGATGATGTAGAAGTTAATATAAAAGAAGATGTAATGCTTGAGATATATATACCGGAAGATGATATAAGTATTTATTTTCCTAAAAAAGACAGCATAAAAAATTCTATATGTTCATGCCGGGATTCTTCTTTATGTTCTCATAAAATAATTGCAATACTTAAATATAAGGAAATGTATGGTGCTTTAGAAGAAATCAAAGAAGAGGATAAAGAAATAGATGAAAATATTTTAAAATTCTCAAAAAATTTTACTGAAAGCATATTTGAAAAAGGTTTATATTCATGCAGTGAGAAAGATTTTGATACAGCAGAACAGCTTAGTATTAAACTTCAAATGAAAATAATGCCTGAGCTTTCAAAGATGTTTAGAAGTATTGCAGACGGTATTGATTCTATGCTTAATAAAAGAGCTTCTTTTAATAAATTGTTTTGCTTTGCCACTTTATCAAGACTGTATAATACAATAAATTTAATAGAAAAATCAAAAAAAGAAAATGATAATAGAACTGTAAAATTATTAACAGGTGAAATTAGAAGCAAATATGTAGATAGAAGAAACGGTGATTTTTTAGGACTTGGTGCATATCCTTGGATTACTTCTACAGGATATTTGGGGGTAAGTGCATATTTATATAATTTGAATTCTAAAAATGTTTCTTTCTTTTCGTATATGATACCTACATTTTATGATGATTCAAAAATTTCTTATGATGATGTAAGAAGCAATTACAGAAAGAAAATGCATTTTGAAAATAACTTATCTATAGAAGAGGTTTCAAAATATAAGTTAAAATTTGTAAGTTATAAAATTAACAGTGAAGAGAGAATATCATCGAGCAAGTATAGTTCTGTAATATTAAATGATAGAGTAGATTCTAAATTATTAGAAGAAATAAGAGTATCTAAAAATAATGAAGAATTATTTGCTGAAAATTATGATGATATATTTAATATGGGTTTTGAGTATGATTATTTTAATAGATCAAATAGAGTAAAAGTTATAATAGCTAAGTTTCAAGCTATAGAGAATGCAGACTTTGATAAAATACAGCAGATACTTTATTTTGATATAGTAAATAATGACGGAGAAGAGAGATTAACTTTAAGTATTAAATATAATTCTATTCATTCAAATGGTATTAAATATATAATGAATTATAAAAACTCTGATATTGATAAAGAAAGATTTATATTATTAGAAAAAACAAAATATTATATTAGACCTATAAGCATAATAAATGCTAATGCTATTATAAATATATTTTTTGAAGATTAATATGTTTAGCATATAAATATTATTCATACACTAAACATATTAATATATATTATTTATTTACGAATTTCTTTATTCTCTCTACAGCTTCTTTTAATAAAGGTATATCCTGAGTTAAAGCTATTCTAAAATAATTCTCGCTTCCGAAAGCAATTCCAGGTACTACAGCAACTGAAGTTTCCTCTAAAAGCTTCATACAAAAATCAATAGAATTTTCTTTAGAGAATTTACTGTATCCTACAAATAGATAAAATGCTCCTCTAGGCTCTATTACATCAAAACCTAAATCTGATAATCCCTTAGACATAATCATAGCACGTTCTTTATAAGTATCTCTAAAACTTTCAATAAAAGGATAATTTTTTAAAGCATACTCAGCAATAGCACATGAAAGAGCAACCATGCTTCCTACATTATTAAAACTTGCATTAATAAAGCATTTTCTAACATATTCTGGAGATATGCTGTATCCTATTCTCCATCCAGTCATAGAATGCGATTTGGAAAAACCATTGAAAGCTATAACTTTATCTTTTATAGAAGGATAAGATGTAAATGATGTAAAAGGATAAAATGATATAGCAGAATATATTTCATCGGCTATAATAAATATATCTTTTTTTTCAAAGTATTTAACAAGCTCATCCATTTCTTCTTTTTTAAGCATATATCCGGATGGGTTTCCTGGATTGCTGAAAAGTATTGCTTTTGTTTTATTTGTAACAACTTTTTCTATAGTTTCCGGTTTTAATACAAATTTATCTTCGCTTGTATCCAAATAAACAATTTTACCATAAGCTAATTTTATAGCCCATTCATAAGGCGAAAAGTATGGAGTAGGAAGTATAACCTCATCATCAATATTTAATATAGTTCTGAATATTGATGAAATTCCTTCCATAGAGCCTATATGCATTAAAATATTATTAGCATTAACATCAGAACCATAATATTTATTATAATGTTTTGCTACAAGTTCTCTTAATTCATTAGAACCGCCTGCCTGAGTATAACCTAATGCATGAGTTTTAGCATATTCATAAGCATAATCAATAAATTCTTTAGGAGGCTGCAAATCAGGCTCTCCTATAGTAAGCATTATAGCATTTCCTTTTTTTTGAGCTTTTTCAGTAAATTCCCTTATTATAGAATAAGGTACAGTAACTATATTTTTATTAAGCTCCATGATAGATTCTCCATTTAATTTATTTTTTAATATATTGTCAAATTAGAAAAGCCTCTATATATGGAATATATAGAGGCTTTTAATTATTTTCTTAAATCATCAACTAATTTAGTTTTGTCGGAAGTTTTATCATCTTTTTCTTTTATTACTTTAGCAGGATTTCCAACAACAACTTGATTATCTAATACATCCTCTATAACAACAGCACCGGCACCAATAACGGCATTTTTACCAACATGCACGCCTTCTATAATTACAGCATTTGCCCCTATAACAACATTATCTTCTATGATTACAGGTTTAGCAGAAGGAGGTTCAATTACTCCGGCAATAACTGTACCTGCACCGACATGGCAGTTTTTTCCAACAATAGCACGTCCTCCCAAAACAGCTCCCATATCTATCATGGTTCCTTCTCCAACTTCTGCTCCTATATTGATTATAGCTCCCATCATTATAACGGCATTATCACCAATTTTTACTTTATCTCTAATTATAGCACCAGGCTCTATTCTAGCATTTACATTAAAATAATTTAAAGTAGGCACGCCTGAATTTCTTCTATCATTTTCTAAATAATAATCTTCTATGCTGTCCTTATGCTCATCCAAAATAGTTTTTATTTCTTCATAATCTCCTACTATAAAGTGGAAATTACCAGAAGAAAATACTTTTGCTGTAGTTTTTATATTATCAATATTTCCTTTTATATATATTTTAACAGGTGTTTTCTTTTTAGAATTTTTTATATACGCAATTATATCTTCCGATTTTTCTAACATGTCCATTTAAATTATTCTCCTCAAAATAAATTATGCTAATACTTCTCTCATTCTGTAAAGACCAGGTTTTTTACCTATGATAAATTGTGCAGCTTTAATAGAACCTTTTGCAAAAATTCTTCTTGAAGTTGATGTATGCTTTATCTCTATTATTTCATCATCTCCATAGAATATAACACTATGTTCTCCGACTACAGAACCGCCTCTTATAGAATGTATACCAATTTCTTTTTTATCTCTAGCATGAAGTCCGCTTCTTCCATTAACAGCAAGCATTTTATTATCCAAAGCATCATTAATTACATTGAAAAGTGTTTTAGCCGTACCGCTTGGAGAGTCAACTTTTCTATTATGATGTGTTTCTATGATTTCAATATTAAAATCACTTAATTTAGGAGCAATTCTAGCTACTATCTCATTCATCAAATTTATACCTATGCATGTATTAGAAGATAATACTATAGGCACGCGAGCTGATGCTTCAAGAATTTTAGATAATATGCTTTCATCATATCCTGTAGTACAAATAACCATAGGTATATTATTTTTTACTCCATAATCTAACATAGAAGGAATTCTTGAAAAATGAGAAAAATCTATAATAACATCGCCTTTCTCATTGGTTAAATCGTCGGCAAAACCGCTGATTTCTAATTCGCCTTCTTTTTCAATGACTTCTTTTAACATAGAGCTCATAACTCCAGTTCCATGTATTATTACTTTCATTTCTAACTCCAAATCTTTATTTATATTATAAAAATTATTTTTTTATACCATATCTGTTTATTATTTCTCTTACATGTTCTCTGCTTTTATCGCTTAAAGGTCCCAAAGGAGAACGGCAAGGTCCTACATCAAATCCCATAATATTCATAGCCTCTTTTACAGGTACAGGATTAACTTCTATAAACATGGCTCTAACTAAATCTATATATTTAATTTGTGCTTTAACAGCTTCTGCAGTATTTCCATTAAGATAATTCATAACCATATCATGATTTTCTTTTGGTATAATGTTGCTTGTAACAGATATAACTCCTTTTCCTCCTAAAGAAAGTATAGGTGTTACCATATCATCATTTCCGGAATATATATCCAAATTAGGAGCAATATTAGCAATATCAGCTACATAACTAATATCGCCGCTGGCTTCTTTTATGCCTTTAATATTAGAAATAGCTGCTAATGTTTTAATAACATTTAAAGATAATTTTACTCCAGTTCTTGAAGGTACATTATACATTATAACAGGACATTTTACGCTGTTTGCTATTTGAGTAAAATAATCAATTAATCCGCTTTCATTTCCTTTATTATAATATGGGGTTACAGCCATTACAACATCGGCACCATATTCATAAGATTTTTTACTGAACTCTACAGCTAAACTTGTGTTATTGGTTCCAGTGCCTGCGATAACCAAAGTTCTTTTTTTAGTTCTCTCTATGCAGAATTTGATAACTTCCATTCTCTCTTCTGCACTAAGTGTAGCACTTTCTCCGGTTGTACCTGCAGCAACTATAGCATCAGCTTTATTTGCTATTTGAAACTCTATAAGTTCCTCTAATTTTTCGTAATTAACCCTATAATCGTTAGTAAATGGTGTTATTAAAGCTACACCAGCTCCCTCAAATAATGACATATTAATCTCCTTTAATTATATATTATTACAATTATAAAAACAACTCTTTATTTTTATAAGTATTATAAACATTCAAAACCTGCATCTTTACACCTATGTTTATAGCATCTTCATCAATATCGAATAAAGCATTATGAATAGGTGCTTTTATTCTATCATTAGAAACCCCTAAACTGAAAAAAGAACCTTTAACTCTTTGAAGATAATAACTAAAATCTTCTGTAGTCATGTTGGCATTTTCTTTTATACAGTTTTCCTTTCCTAAAAACATATTTCCGGATTCTATAATAATATTAACAGCATTATCATTATTAATTAATGCCGGATAAGACGGTATATCTATAAACTCGCATTCAGCACCGAAATTTTTTGCGGTATTAATAATGATATTTTTTATCATATTTAATCTGAATTCTCTTGTTTCATCATCGCAAAGCATTCTAATAATGCCTTCCATTTTTACATTATCAGCTACTATGTTATTTGCTGTACCTCCATTGATTGTTCCTATATGAAGTCTCATACTTCCGTCAGTAAATGCAGAAACAAAACTATGAAGCTGAGTTATAATATGAGAAGCAACAATTATAGAGTCTATACCATAATATGATTTAGCTCCATGAGCAGATTTGCCATGTACATGTACTTCAAACATATTAGAACTAGCATACATTGCTCCGTAAGTAAAGCTAATCTGTCCTACATTTATTTCTGGTCTCACATGAAGTCCGTAAATAACATTAACATTATCTAATGCTCCTTCTTCTATCATAGGCAAAGCACCGCCTGTTGTCTCTTCAGCAGGCTGATATATTAATCTTATATTGCATGGAGGCTTTATTTCAGAAAAATATTTTGCTATACCTGTTAATATAGTTGTATGAACATCATGTCCGCATGAATGGCATTTTCCTTTATTTTGAGAGGCGTAAGAACAATTTTTTTTATCTTCCATAGGCAAAGCATCCATATCAGCCCTAAAAGCTATGGTGAAATTTTTATCTTCTCCTTCAATATCAGCTACTATTCCGGTTTTTGCTATTTGTGTTTTATGGCTTACATTAAATGATTTAAGTATAGATGATATTTTTTCCATAGTTCTAAACTCTTCAAAGCCTAACTCAGGATGCATATGCAAATCTCTTCTTAAATCTATTAAAAACTCTTTCATGGACAAGAGTACATAATCTGATATTATAAAATTATTATTCATTATATTATATGCCTTGTTTTAAAAACAGTTATATCCTATTTAATATAAAAGTTATGTATTATTAATATTATTTTTAATTTGGAAATTGGTTTTATTTTAAAGAATTACTTCTTAGATTTAGATAAGTTACGTTTGAAAGATTTATAGAATTTAGAAAGCTGAAAATAAATGTTTGAATTATTGGATGTGCATGCAGCACTTTGGGTTGCATTGAGTATTGCCGAAATATACATTCCAAACTCCTTATTTTAGATTATTGATAGTATTATTATATACAATAATATCGTAAAAGTCAATAAAAAGAATATTATTTTTTAAAAAAAAGGAATGCATTTTTTAAAAATGCATTCCTTAAAACTTATATTAAAAAATATTAGAATCTTAATCCAATTTGTCCGCCTATATCAAATGCTGACATTTTTATATTGTTATTAGGATCTTTGTATTCTATTAATGGGATATCGTAAGAAACATACATACCAATAACAAAATTTAAAGGAAGTAAGAAGTCTAAAGTTGCTTTTACATAAGGTATATAAGGATTTTTAAAATTATTTTTTAATTTTTTTAGATTATATCCTTCTGCATTATATCCTCCGTCACTTTCTTTGAAATATGTACTTGCTGCTAAAGGTATTTTTATTCCGGCACCCACGCCTATAGATATGAATGTAATGTCTATTTTAGGCAATACACCTATCATTAAGCTGTCAAAAGTTACTCCTCCTCTAGAGTTTTGATCCAATGATGATTTGAAGGCAAAGACATCTCTATTATATCCTAAATCTAAACCTAATCCGAATGATAAATATCTAAATCCGAAATAATATGCCGGCTGAAAATGTATTCCAAATTCAAATGCCCTGTCAGACTTTATAGCAGAAGCATCATTTCCGCTGAAACTGCTGAAGCTTGCTCCAAGAGGAATCATTAAACCTAAACTAGCTCCTGTTTTAGCCATTAAATTTCCGCTTATAGTTATAGCCAACATAAAAGATATTATTATTAGCTTTTTCATTGTTTTCTCCTTAAAAAATAAAAATTATAATAATTATTATTTATATATGTTAATTATCTATATATAAATATAAAAAATCAATAGTAAAAAACAATATATAATTCTCTTTTTTTATATTATTAATATATGTATGATATAATATTTTTTATAAATTAAACATTCGACTAATTTGTTAAAAGGTACAAAAGTTATAAAATACGATTGCAATAAATAAAAAATAATTATATGTTCTTTAACTAGGCATTAAAATTTTTGTTTATAATCTAATAGTTAGATAAAAAATCTAATAAGGACTTAAAGAAATATGCAAGAAAAAATCAATGAACTTAGAAAAAGAAAAGAGAAAATAGAGGAGGCTGGCGGAAAAGACAAAATAGAAGAACGCCATGCAAAAGGAAAATTAACTGCTAGAGAGCGTATTTTGCATCTTTTAGATGAAAATACTTTTTGTGAGATTGATGCTTTTATAGAGCATAGATGCAGTGATTTTGGAATGGAGAAGAATAAAATAGCAGGTGAGGGTGTTGTTACTGGATATGGAAAAATAAACGGAAGACAAGTATGCGTATATGCTCAGGACTTTACTGTTATAGGCGGTTCATTAGGACAAATGCATGCCGCTAAAATTTGTAAAGTTCAGGACATGGCTATAAAATTAGGATGCCCTTGTATAGGTATTAATGATTCAGGCGGAGCTAGAATACAGGAAGGTATTGATTCATTAAGAGGATACGGAGATATATTCTATAGAAATGTTCAGGCTTCAGGAGTTGTACCTCAAATATGTGTAATAATGGGCCCTTGTGCAGGAGGTGCTGTTTATTCACCTGCTTTGATGGACTTCATACTTATGACTGACAAAACTGCTAATATGTTTATTACTGGTCCTCAGGTTGTAAAAGCAGTAACAGGAGAACAGGTTTCTGCCGAGGAGCTTGGAGGAGCTTTTGTTCACAGTAAAACTTCTGGTGTTGCTTCTTTGATGTTTCCTGATGAAATATCTACTTTGGAAGGTGTAAAAAAATTACTTTCTTATATACCTCAGAATAATTTAGAGGATGTTCCTTTAGTGAAGACTAATGATGATCCTAACAGAAATGATGAAGAGTTATCAAATATACTTCCGGATAGTCCTAATAAGCCTTATGATGTTAAAGAGATCATTAAAAGAGTAGTTGATAATGGCGAGTTTTTTGAGCTTCAGCCTTTATTTGCTACTAATATAGTTATATGTTTTGCACGTCTTGATGGTAAATCAGTTGGTATAATAGCAAATCAGCCTAATTCTATGGCAGGCGTACTTGATATAAATGCGGCAGATAAAGCAGCAAGATTTATACGTTTCTGCGACAGCTTTAATATTCCATTGGTTACATTAGTTGATACTGCAGGATATTTGCCTGGAGTAGGACAGGAGCATAATGGAGTTATAAGACATGGTGCTAAACTTTTATATGCTTATTCAGAAGCTACTGCACCAAAAATTACTCTTATTATAAGAAAGTCTTACGGCGGAGCTTACATAGCTATGTGTTCAAAGCATTTAGGTGCTGATATGGTTTATGCATGGCCTTCTGCTGAAATTGCTGTTATGGGACCTGACGGAGCTGCTAATATAATATTCAAAAAAGATATAGATAAAGCTGAAGACCCTAAAAAGGTAAGAGCTGAAAAAATAGAAGAATACAAAAAAGAATTTGCTAATCCTTACAGAGCTGCTGTAAGAGGTTATGTTGATGATGTAATAGAGCCGGAATATACTAGAAGCTATCTTATAAATGCATTACATCTTTTAGCAAGCAAAAGAGAAACAAGAATGCCTAGAAAGCACGGCAATATACCTCTATAAGTTTGAAGGAGTTGTAAGAATGGAACATAATGCGGCTATTGCCATATTCGGCATAATGTCTGTTTTGATTACCGCTTTGGTTTTCTATATATTATCTGTGATTTTAGCTATTATTTTTAAGGCTAGAAATACTAAAAAAGAAGAAGAAATAAGCAAAGTAGTAGAAGAGAGTAAAACTAAAGAAGAGGACTTGATTGATGATACTGAGCTTGTTGCTGTAATTACTGCTGCAATATCATCTTATACAGGCATGTCTAATAATAAATTTATAATTAAATCTATACAAGAATATAAAACTCCTATATGGGGTATGGCAGATAGAGTAAATAAACTTAAATAAAATATTTGGGAGAAATTATGAATAAACAATATAAAATAACAGTTAATGGAAAAATTTATGATGTATTAGTAGAAGAGGTAAAAAGTGAAAAAGTACAGCAGCCTGCTCCGACAGTTCAGTCTGCCGCACCAGCAGTTCAAGCATCAGCACCAGCAGTGAAAACACCAGCACCTGCAGCAGTTCAAACTCCTTCTGCACCTATAGATGAAAATGCTGTATCAGTAAAAGCTACAATGCCTGGTACTATAGTGTCATTCAGCGTAGCAGTAGGAGATAAAGTTTCTGAGGGTCAGGTTGTAGCAATATTAGAAGCTATGAAAATGGAGAATGAAGTTACAGCACCTGCTTCCGGAGTTGTTAAATCTATACATGTAGAAAAGGGTTCTTCTGTTGTTGAAGGTCAGGTTATATTACAGATTAGCTAAGGGGTATATATGAATAATGCTTTAGGTTTGGATTTTAACAATTTACTTACAGGTTTTTATCCGCCGTCTTTTGCCCAAATTATTATGATACTTTTGGGGGCATATCTTATATATATGTCCATTTATTATAAAAGAAAACCTTTACTTCTTCTTCCTATGGGGGTTGCAATATTAGCTGCTAATATGCCTCTTCCTAAGATGACTGAAGATGTTGTAGCTGGATTTTTAGGTTTAATACACAGCGGGGCAGACAGCGGAGTTTATCCTGTTTTAGTATTTTTTGCTGTGGGTACTATGATAGATTTAGGGCTTGTGCTTGCCGATCCTAAAAATTTCTTTATAGGTGCCAGTTCACAGATTGGAATATTTTTGATATTTTTTATTATGAGTTCTCTAAATATAAGTGAAGGATTATCTGCGGCTACTTCTATTATAGGAGCTGCAGACGGAACTTTGGCTATGTATATGTCTTCTTTGATTACAGAGCCTAAATACTTTGCTGCTATTGTTATGTCGGCATATCTTTATATGGAGCTTCTTCCTATTCTTCAATCCGGTCTTACTAAAGTTTTAACTACTTCAAAAGAAAGAAAAATATCTATGGAGTATTTAAGATATGTATCAAGAGGAGAGAAAATAATATTTGCTGTTATTGCTATGGGACTTTGCGGTATATTTTTAGCTAATTCATTTCCTTTAATAGCTGCACTTTTATTTGGAAGTATTTTAAGAGAATCTGATATAATAAAAAACTTTTCTGTTACATTGCAGAAATCTATTACTGGAATACTTACAATGCTTATAGGAATAGCAATAGGTTCTTCTGCTTCAGCCGAATATTTTATGACGCTTGATACAGTTTTAATATTTGCTTTCGGTTTATTTTCATTAGTTTTAAGTACAACTATAGGTGTTATAACTGCTAAGCTTATTAATATAATTTCAGGCGGAAAGGTTAATCCTATAATAGGTTCTGCCAGCTTGAGTGCTTTCCCTGTACCTGCTTGGGGAGCACATATTTACGGACAAGAAAATAGTTCTTCTAACTGTCTTCTTCTTCATGCTATGGCTGTAAATATATCTGGTATTATATCCGGAGCTATTACAATGGGTATACTTTTGACATTTTTCCACTAATTTGACAATTTTATAATATACATACAAATGTTAGAGCCCTTATATAGGGCTTTAATATTTTAACGGTAAATTAGTATATGAGCGAAATAATAATAAAATATAAAAAAATAAAAAATATATACATAAGGGTAAAACCAGATTTAAACATATATGTAACAGCACCTAGAAGAGTTACTAAAAAATATATATACGAACTTTTAGAAAAAAGGAAAGAGTGGATAGAAGATAAAAAAGAAGAAATTAAAAAGAAAAATATTTATGATACAAACAGAAAAGAATTAAAAAGCGGTAATGAAATATTTTATCTTGGTAAAAGCTATATATTAAAAGTATTAAAATGCCAAAAAGAAAATATAATTATTGCAGGCAGAATTATGTATATGTATGCTGATATAAAAGATGATGAAAATAATGATGCAAGAATAAAGCAGATACTTCTTGATAATTGGTACAAAAAAGAGTCATTGAAATTATTTGATTCATTAATAAAAAAATACAGCTCTATTATGGGATTGGAAATTGATACATTTAGTGTAAAAAAACTAAAAAGCAAGTGGGGTTCATGCGATATTAGGAAAAAACATATTACTTTTAATCTTGAGCTTATGAAATATCCAATACAAGCAATAGAATATATAGTTATTCATGAGTTGGCGCATCTTGTGGAGGCAAATCATAGTAGGAAGTTTTATGATGTTGTAAGTCTTTATATGCCTGAATGGAAGAAGCATAAAAAGATATTGGATACGTTTTTTAATGACTTATAATGAATTTTTATTTAAT
>NZ_CALXRN010000186.1 GCF_944390595.1 uncultured Brachyspira sp.
ATATTGATTATAAATTTTATACGAAACTGCAGGCAAATCATTATCAATATATATTTTCGCCATATCTAAAATATATTCTTCCGTCAAATCATCTTTAGTAATAGATTGATTATGAGATAACTTTCTATAATATTTACTAAGCCATAGTTCAAAAGTATTATATAAATAACTATAAATCTTTTTTATTATATCTTTATTATATATATTAATAATATCATTTATATGTATTTCTAATGCTTCAACATCTTCTTCAGCTTTTACATTAAAAAAGTACGGTTCATTCAAAACACAATTAATTAAACCTAATATATGCCCTTTAGAATATTCAATATTATCATCAAAATAATTTCCGTATGATACTGCTTTACCTTTAGTTATTATGTAGAAAGAATGTTTTGGATACTGATCCTCTATAAATATTAAAGAGGATTTTTTAAAAGATACAATATTATCATAGTTAATCATTATAAAAATCCTTGAAATATTATATAGTAATGTTAACTCATTAATAGCATAAGTCAATATGATAATCAATTTTTTAGAAATAAAATAAATTTATTTTGATAATGTATAAAATTGACAAAATTATATCTGCATAATAAAATAGCATAAAAATAATTACCGGTAGTAATAAAATTATGGAATTTAGCGTCAAAGAATTAGAAATAATAAAATATATAAAAGAATATTTACCATTTAGAGAAAAACATATACTTTCAACTAGAGAACTTTCTGTATCAATAGCTGAAAAATACAATATAGACTTATATAAAACTTCAATAGCAGCTTTATGCCATGATTTAGGAAAAAGATACAAAGATGATGAAATGCGTAAAATCATATTTGAAAATGATCATAAAGAGTATCCAAGCTATATAACCGGAGCTTTACTTCATGCAAGAGTAAGTTCTATAATATCCGAAAAAGAATTTAATATAACAGACAAAGAAATTTTAAATGCCATAGAAAGCCATACAGTAGGACATGGTAATATGACTATGCTTGAAAAAATAATATATGCAGCTGATTATCTTGAACCTACACGCAAATTAGAAACAGCTGACAGGATAAGAGAAAAAATTTTTACAGATTTTGATAATGCCTTTTTGGAAGTGGTTATGGAATCTATAAGTTTTGTAATTAGTAAAAAACAATATTTATCAGATAAAACAATAGAACTTTACAACTCATTAGTTATTAGGTAATATAGATTTATGGAAAATAAAAATAATAGTACAAAAAAAAGAGCATATATAATATTTGTAGCTGACAGCAAACAATATAGAAATAGTAAAATAAATATAGATAATATACTTAATGAACTTTCAATGTTATGCGACACTGCTGGTTATGAAGTAATAGAAAGATATTCATTTATTCAGCAAAAAATATCTGCAGGTACATATATAGGTACTGGAAAATTAGAAAGTTTAAAAGAAAGTGCTTTAATTGATAATGTTGAATATTTTGTATTTGACAATGAATTAAGCGGTTCGCAGGTTAATGCTATAGAAGATGGTTCTAATATAACAGCTCTCACAAGAACAGAAATCATATTAGAAATATTTGCAATGCGTGCTAAAACAATGACTGCAAAAATGCAGGTGGAATTGGCTTTTTTAGAATTTGAATATCCAAGACTAAAAGGAAAAAGGACGAATTTAAGTCAGATAAAAGGCGGTATAGGATTAAGAGGCGGTGCTGGTGAGAAACAATTGGAATATGACAGAAGACGGGCAAGAGAGAGAATACATAAACTAAAATCGCAATTAAGTAAAGTAGAAAAATCTGCAAGTACTGGAAGAAAAGGAAGAGGAAGTACATTCAGAATAGCTATAGTAGGATATACAAATGCTGGAAAAAGCACATTATTTAATTTATTATGCAAAGAAAGTGTTTATGTAGAGGATAAATTATTTGCCACTTTAGATACGCATACTAGAAAACTTTATATAAGCGACGATACGCCTGTTGAAGTTATCATAAGCGATACAGTAGGTTTTATAGACAGACTTCCCCATACTTTGGTAGCTTCATTTAAATCTACACTTTCAGAGGTTGTAGAGGCTGATTTACTGCTGCATTTATCAGATGCAAGCGATGAAAACATAGATGAAAAACTAATACATGTTGAAAGCATAATAAAAGAAATAGATGCTTCACATATAAAAAGAATAGTTGTTTTTAATAAATCTGACAGCATTGATGAAATTCAAAAAAATAGAATTTCTACCTCATATAATGATGCAGTATTTATAAGTGCGAAAAACAATACTAATATAGAAGTTCTAAAAAATAAAATACTTGATACTATATTGGAACTAAGCAGAGAATGATTTAATTCTGCCTTCTTAATTGAACAAATATAACGACCCAAAAATCTTCGCCATTAATAGCATAATGCGATATTCCTACATGGGTAAATTTTTCACTTAGTATATTAATTTTATATTGATCCGAATTCATCCAATAACTTACAACAGTTTCTGCATTTTTGAATCTATATGCAATATTTTCATCTGAAGAAAATACTCTTATTCTATTTTGATAAAGCAATTCATCATATTTCGTATTATTTGGTCTAATATGAGAGAAATTAATAGAAAGTTCTTTTGCTCTGATATCTGCTATATTATTAAGATTATCAGCGTTCTCAAATAAAAATAAATTTTCCTTTTCTCTCATCTCATTTATAACTTTTAATGTTTCTGCAACATCATTTGTAACTATACCATTATTAAATTGCGAATATAATAATGATGTAAAAGTTAAAATAAATATAATTACTATTCTAAACATACATAAAATATAATAAATTTTTTTTATTTTTCAAGCCTAATTAATAATTTATTTTTATTAAAATCAGGGATATTAGAATGCGTAATATTATAAATTATCCTATTTCTTATCTTATTAATAACGTAAATATCATTATACTCATAATATGATATAATATCTAAAATATCATTTGTAATATCAATTATATATTCATTAGATTTTTTAGAACATAATCTGCTGTAAACTTTTAATATATACTCTCCAAAATATTTTATAAGTTTTGTATTATTTGATATAACTGCACTTTTGAAATGTGATGAGTATATTTTTAATGCTTCTATATTATCTTCTTTTATATACTTATCTAAAAACGAAGAAAATGCATTTATATATTCTAAACTCTTATTTTGAAGTTTATTACATATTTCATCTTTATTTACCGCATGAGTAGAATATTCTAATTGAAATATTATATTGCCTTCTTTATTGAGAAAAATAATATTATCATTTGTACAGTCAAATGGATTCTCAAGTTTTAATCTAATATTTTCTATATATTTCAAATTTTTATTTATTTTATTTCCGGTAATTTTTTGTTTTTCTGTATTAACCACAAATAAGTATTCAACATTCTTTGTTTTATTAACTATAGATCTTTTAGCACCTCTGTACTTTGTATACTCTGAAGTTACTATATTCAATTGACCTTTGCTTTCAAGTATAGATATTAAATCATCATATTCTATTATACCGTCAGTTGAATAACTCATAACTATATGTTTAGAATCTATATTATCAAGTAAATTTATTAAAGTATCTTTTGCTGTTTTTTTATAGCAGTATAAAGATTTTGTTTTTACCCAATCTTTTCTAATACCGCTCTTATCAGTTTTTTTACCATTAATATATATATCTTTATTAATAGGCGGCTTATCCCATAAAGCTATAGTATTCAATAAATGATAATTACTTCCATACTGATGCTGATTATAAGGAGGATCCAAATATACTAAATCAAAATGTTTGTTTTTATTTTTTAATACGAAATCATTTGCATCAAGCATACTTGCATAACATTTTTTTCCTGAATATAAAGGTATTTCATTCAATGATATTTCTGCTAGTATCCTATTTAAAGCATCTTTATTTCTTCCCCCAAACCCTGCATGAAAACCTTTAAAAACACCTGATGTATTTGTGTGCGTTGCTGCTTCATATATTATTGATGCTAAAAGATAATAATATTCTTTTTGATTTATTGCATTATTTTTATAAAGTTCTTCTATATTGTGCCTTATTATATCTATTCTTGCAGCATTATATTGCGTATAAAAAAGCCTTTCATTCAATAAATCCGGATTATCATCATCTAACGGTGCATAATATTTTGATATATATCTGTCGGAATCATTAATAGTAGTAATACTGTTAATCATACGTATTGTATTTTCCAATCCTCCGGTATGAATAAACATATTATCTAAATCTTCAATATTAATTTCTAAATGAGCATAGTTTAATATATAAGAATAATACTCCCAATCGTTTGAATATACTTCCAAATTTAAAGTTTTCAAAAGTCTTGATACGCTTCCGCTTCCAGCAAATAAATCTAAAGCTGTTTTTATACTCTTATCTTCATCTAAAATGCTAAGTATTGTATTTTCTATAAAAGGCAGAAGTCTCCTTTTATTTCCAATATATGCAATTAAATTTTCTTTCAGATATTTTTCTTTAGTATTAGTTATCATAATCTTATTATCATAATATAGTTTACATAATAATATTAACATAATACAATTAAAATATCAAGGATTATTTTTTTACAATATATGAAGCTTAAATATAGAATATTTTTAAGAATTTAAATTTTTGAATATATCCCTTAAACTAGTCTTTTGCAATTCTTTTTCCATAGCATTTTGCACACTATCTAATTTAGGCTGCAAAATATCATTAATTTTGCTTCCTATAGGGCACTTTTTATTAGGATTTTCATGGAAACTAAAAAGTTTATTATCATCCAAACTTTCTACAGCATTGAATATATCTAATAATGTAATATTTTCAGCTTTTCTATTTAAAGATATTCCTCCTGTACCCCTCTTAACAGTAATCATATCAGCTTTTTGCAATTGAAGTAATATATTTCTTATTATAACAGGATTAACATTAACACTTCCTGATATAAAATTTGATGTAATTTTATCGTCTTTAAACTCTAATATGCAAAGCAATGTATGAACCGCTATTGTAAATCTCGAACTAATCTTCATTAAATTATCCTCAAAATTATTTAAATATTATAATACATTTATACTCTTATTACAAGAAAAATATTTTTAGTTGTAATACTTGACATTACAACTAAAGTATGTTAATATTTATTGTAATAATAGCTATTACAACTACTCTTTAATTAAAGATAATTATTTTACATAAAAAGGAGAATTAAAATGAAAATTGCAATAATAGCAGCAAATGGAAGAGCCGGAAAATTAATTATGAATGAAGCATTAGCAAGAGGATTAGATGCTACAGCAATAGTAAGGGATAAAACAAAAATAAATAATCCAAATGTAAAAATTATAGAAAAAGATTTATTTGATTTAACAAAAGATGATTTGAAAGAATTTGATACCGTTGTAAGCGCATTCGGAGTATGGGAAGAAAAAGAACTTGATAAACATTCATTAGCAATGGAACATTTATGCAAAATACTTGCAAATACAAATATTAGACTAATGGTAATAGGAGGTGCTGGAAGTTTGTATGTAAATAAAGAGCATACTATGATATTAAAAGATACTCCTGATTTTCCAGATATTTTTATGGGTGTAGCCGTAAGTTCTATCAAGGCATTTGATATATTAAAAAGCAAAAAAGATGTTTTATGGACTTATGTATCACCTTCTGCAGATTTTCAAGCTGAAGGAAATAAAACAGGAGAATACAATATAGGACATAATGAATTACTTTTCAATTCTAAAGGTGAAAGTTCTATAAGTTATGCTGATTATGCAATTGCTTTTGTTGATGAAATACAAAATAAAAAATATTTAAATCAGCAAATAACATTCTGCTCAAAATAATAATTATAAAAAATAGAAGAAGCTGATAATATTTTATTAGCTTCTTTTTATTTTTGCATTATCTATAACTTTTTTATAAGGCATCAAAATATATTCATTCATTTTATTTTTCATTTTTTTCTGCATTGAAGGAATAGATATCAAAGCTCCTACTAATTTTATCTGAAGCATTTTCATTCTCTGCTTTTGAGGGAAATCATATATATTGTGTTTCTTATAATATTTATGATCCTCTTTCATAAGACCCTGCATTACATATATTAAATCCCTAAATATTTTCATTCCGCCTACACCATAGAAATTTTTAGGACGGGTACATTTATTGTCTATAGAATATTTCATAATAGAAGATAATTTTTCAAGTTCATTATATATATCTTTATTATCATCATTAGCAATATGAGTTAAAAAATTTCCTCCTACTTCTGCACGAGATTCTATAAGAGTTTGAAGATTATATTCGCTGTCATAATCACCGCTTATAATATATCCTATAGGCATGCCTTCTGTAACAGTTCTATGTCCATTGCAAAACTGTCTGTCTTCATAAAGTTTAAAACTTGAATGTGTATAATGATTTTCTATGGTAAATGCATATATTATAGCATCAGCTTTTTGTATCTCATTACGAAGAAAATCATCGAATCCGTCTTTATAAACGCATTTGCCTGTAATAGCACATCCGAAACAGCCTAAACAGCCTCCATGAAAATTATATTCTCTTATATTTATCTCTCTTGTTTTATATGGAAAAATATTTTTAAAATCTTCTATAATATTTTTTAAATTTTCATCATCTTTTGAAGCATTGCTTAATATTAAAACATCTTTACTGCTGTCTTTATTTTCAAAATTATTATTATTAAATCTTCTTTTGTATATAATTTTATCTTTTGATTTTAAATTAATATTTTTAGTATACAAATTATTTTCTATAGAGAATATTAAATAATTAAAAAAGTTTACAGCATCATCCTGTCCTTTTTTATTAGTTAAATCCTCCATATCAGCGGAAAGCCCTTTAATATATTTAAATCCTAAATCCAAACAATTTTCTTCTATAAACTTATGTGCTGTTGTGTCATAAAAATGTTTTGAAGTTGTAAATTGTGTTGCAAATTTATCCTTTACATCTATATTATTTTCTTTTAAAAGTTCTATAAATCTATGTAATTGATATGGAGCTAAAAAAGTATATACAGGATAAGAAAAAATAACCACATTTGCTTTTTCAAATTCTTCTTTTATTTCATTAAAATTTTTTTCATAATATTTGATTTTTTGTCCCGCATTCAAAAATGAAAATTTATGCTCTGTAAAAATTTTCTCTAAAAATAACAGAGTCTGCAAAGTTATACTATTATTTCCTTTAGGGCTTCCATTTATTACTAAAATATTCATTATATATCCTTATAAATAATTTAGTAATATTATATTTTATAATAACAAAATGACAATATAAATTTATAAAATGAAATTATTTGAATTATAGGATTCTTTACTCATCCTTTTTATTATTTTCTACTTTCTCTTTCATTATATCATTTAAATGATCCAACATATCGCCTATAAAATCTAATTTATTATCTTCAAATTTTTTAAGTTTTTCGGATATTGCAAATATTTTATCATCGCTGTTTTTAAGCTCATAAGTTTTCATATTTAAAAGAATTTCCGGAGATGTATCTAATGCTTTTGATATTCTATTTAAATTTTTTATAGATATGTTTCTGCTTCCCACTTCAACGCCTTGCAGATATTTTCCAGAAAGAAATGATTTCTCAGCAAGCTGATCTATTGTCATTTTCTTGCTTTTCCTTAAAGATCTGATATTTTTTCCTAAATTTCTTAGCATATCATCTGTTCCAATCATTATCACAATCTCCATATCTATGTATTTTACTCTCAAATAACATGATATATGATAATTTTATTAAAAAAACAATTTATAATATGACTATTTTAGAAAAAAGTATCTTTTATATAACTATAGTTCTTATATAAAAGACTACCCCAAATATGGGGTAGCCTTATAATTTTTTAAAAATTATTAATTATGCATAAACATTTAAGTTTTGACCAACACCAGGTCTAACAGGTGCTGATACTGCCTGAGGCTGAACACTAGACATAATTTTGTCAACTGCCTGAGCCTGCATATCAGATGTTTTTCTTATCATGCTTAAAGATACATCTTGTTTAAGCATGTTTGCTGAATAACTGCTATAAGCTGAAATATCCATATATTTACTCCTTCATTTAGATATATAATATAAAACATTTATATTATATTAATTGTAAACTATATAAATAATTAAACAATATAATTTTAAAAAAATAACCCAATTTGGAATATGTTATGATAACAATTTATTATATCATACCATCCCAAGAGCCTTTTATCTCAGTATCTCCTTCTTCCGGCCAATGAGTAGTTACAGTTTTTTGCTCTGTAAAGAATCTCACTCCGTCTGTACCCATAGCATGCAAATCTCCGAAGAATGAATTTTTATGTCCTGTAAATCCGAATACGCTTATAGGAACTGGTATTCCAACATTTACTCCAACCATTCCTCCATGAGTTCTTTTAGCGAATTCTCTAGCATAATATCCGCTTTGAGTATATATTACAGATCCGTTAGCAAATTCATTATCATTCATTATTTTTAAGCCTTCTTCAAAGTTCTTAACTCTTTTAATGAATAATACAGGTCCGAAAACCTCTTTATTTCCAACGCTCATATTAGGAGTTACTTTATCAAATACAGTTGGTCCTAAATAGAAACCTTTTTCATATCCTTCTACTTTTACATTTCTTCCGTCTAATACAAGTTCAGCTCCCTCTTTAATAGCAGTTTCTATCCAATCCATAACGAATTTTTTATGACCTTCATTTACAACAGGTCCTAATTTTGTTGTTTTATCATAAGCAGGTCCAACTTTTATTTTTTTACAAGCTTCAACTATTTTTTCAACAAATTTATCAGCAATAGCTTCCTCTACGCAAACAGCAGGCAATGCCATACATCTTTCACCAGCACATCCGAAAGCTGAGTTAATAATACCATTAACTGTTCTCTCTAAAGCACAATCTTTAAGTACAAGAGCATGGTTTTTAGCTTCAGTTAATGCCTGTACTCTCTTTCCATTTGCAGCAGCTGTAGAATATATATACTTACCAACAGAAGTAGAACCTACAAAACTTATTCCTTTTATTAAAGGGTGTTTCAAGAATATTTCAGATTCATTTCTTGAACAAGTTATTAAATTCAAAACACCATTAGGAAGACCTGCCTCAACCCACAAATCCATAATTCTCATAGAAGTCTGAGGAGTAAAGCTTGCTAATTTTATTACCATAGTATTGCCGGTAGCTATACATAAAGGAGCCATCCAACCCATAGGAATCATTCCAGGGAAATTCCAAGGAGGTATTCCTGCAAATACTCCTAAAGGCTCTAAATATTGAACTGTATCATATCTTCTTGATGCATTCATTATAGAGCTTCCTTTCATTAAATGAGTTATTCCGCATGCAAATTCTACAACCTCTCTAACTTTAAGAATATCTCCCTTAGATTCATCCCAGTTTTTTCCATGTTCTCTAGCACAAATCTCTGTAAGCTCATCCATATGTTTATCTAATAATGCCTTCATTCTAAATAAAATCTGTACTCTTTCATTAGAAGGAACATCAGACCATTTTTTAAAAGCTTCATTTGCAGAATTAATGCACATTTCAACTTCTTCAATTGTACATTGAGGTGCTTTTGCAGTAATTTCTCCTGTAGATGGATTATAACAATCCATATATTTATCTGTTTTAGATTCTAACCATTGACCATCGCAGAAAAATTTTAATTTTTTTACTTCCATTTTTTCCTCCAAATTATAGTATTCATATACCTGTTTTTTCTGATATAAATTTTCTTGCCTTTAAAGCATATTCTAAAGGATTTGCTATATTAGGATCCTGCTCTGCCTCAACAACAAACCAACCCTCATAATTTATTGACTTCAAGAAATCAAATATAGGATCAAAATATATTTCTCCGTCTCCCGGTACTGTAAAGACTCCTTTTCTTACGCCATCCAAGAAACTCAAATCTTTATTAATAACTTCTTCTTTTACTTTTCCTCTAACATCTTTCAAATGAACATGCTTTATTCTATCAGCATTTTGATATAACAATTTCAAAGTATTTTCCATGCTTCCGTCACTTAAATATATATGTCCTGTATCATATAATAAGTTAACATATTTAGGATCTGTCAAGCTCATCAATTTATTAGTCTCTTCTAAAGTCTGAACTCCTGTACCCATATGATGATGGTATACCAATTCAATATTATATTCTTCCAAAGCTATCTTTCCCAACTTATTAAGACCATTTGCTAAATCATTAAATTCCTTATCAGAAAAAACATATTTTCCTTTGAAAATTGGTACATTCTGACCTTGTATTGATGTTCCAACCTCACATGCCCCTATTCTTTTAGCACCCATTTGCATAAGAAATTGGCATTGTTTTCTAAAAGCTTCTTCTGTAGCCTTTTTATTAGCATCTTTTCCAGTGAAAAAAGCACTGAACCATTGATTGCATATAGATAAATTTCTAAGACTAAGCTCTTTAGTAAGCAATTTTATATCATCTACCGGATACTTAGAACCAACTTCGCATCCGCTGAAACCAGCAAGTGCCATTTCACTAATACATTGTCTAAAAGAAATTTCTCCGCCTAAAGAAGGATCATCATCATTAGTCCAACCTATAGGTGCTATAGCTAAATTAATTTTATTAAATTCTTTTTTTTGTTTCATGATAATTCCTCTATTATAATTTAATAATCAATATTGTATTAAATGTTTTTTCATATCATTTTGTGCCTTAGCAGCATTTAAAACACTTTCTTTACTTGAAGCTTGAGCTACGCCAACTCTCCAGAAACTTTCATATCCGTCAGTCATTGTTTTAGGCATAACCTTTATATCTATAAGTGTTGATTTAGTTTCTTTTTTTGATTTTTCTATAGCTTCTTCAAGTTCCTTTAATGTCTTAACTTTATATGAAACCATACCGTAACCTTCAGCTATTTTTGCAAAATCAACTATTTGGAAATTACCATTATCATATTTGAATTCAGTACCATAAGATATTATTCCATTATTTCTCTGTAAATTATTAATACATCCGAAACCGGCATTATCAAACACTATAACATTAATTTTCACACCAATAGCCAAAGCAGAAGCTATCTCAGAATGCCCCATAATAAAAGAACCGTCTCCTGTCATAGCATAAACTTCTCTATCAGGATAGGCTAATTTTGCACCATAAGCTCCATTAACTTCATAACCCATACATGAGAAAGCATACTCAACATGATAAGTATCTTTATCATATACTTTCCACATTCTTTGCAAATCACCAGGTAAAGATCCGGAAGAACCAACTATTATGGCATTTTTATCAATTAATTTATTTATTAAAGCCAAAGCAGTTGTTTGAGGTAAAGCACCATTTGACTCTTCAAAAAATTTTTTAGGTGCATTATCATCATGATTTTTAATTTCAGGAGTAAACGGCTTATCTTTATCAAAAGTTATACTAGCAAGTCTGTCATATTCTTTATTCCATTTATCCTTTACTTCTTTTAGATAATCTTCAGTATACTCAGCCTTATAACCTGACAATTCTTTTTCTAAAGCCTCCAATGATAATTTAGCATCGGCTTTTATTTGAACAGCATCCAATTTAGCAGCATCCAATGGATTAACATTGATATTTATAAATTTTTTAGCATTTACAAATTGACTTTTTGAAGATGTTGTAAAATCAGAATATCTGGTTCCTACACCTATTATTAAATCAGCTTCTTTAGCTATTATATTAGCAGCCAAAGCTCCTGTAGCACCTATTCCTCCAAGATTATATAATTCGCCTTCCATTAATACGCCTTTTCCAGCTTGAGTTTCTCCTACAGGTATATTAAATTTTTTAGCAAATTTTAATAATGTCTCATCAGCCAAAGAATATCTTGCACCGCCTCCGCATATTATTAAAGGCTTTTTATATTTTTTAATATTTTCAGATGCAATTTTTATTATATTCTCACTAGGAGACTGTCTTTCTATATAATGTACTCTTTTATCCAAAAAAGATTTTGGGAAATCATAAACTTCGCCTTGTACATCCTGAGGCAATGCCACACATACAGCACCTGTTTTAGCAGGGTCTGTTAATACTCTCATGGCATTAATCATAGCAGTCATAAGCTGTTCAGGTCTGCTAACTCTGTCAAAATATTTGCATACTGCTCTAAATGAATCATTAGCTGTAATTAAAGCAGATTCTTCCTGCTCTATTTGCTGTAATACTGGATCCGGCTGTCTGCATGCATAGGTGTCTCCAGGCAATAATAGCAAAGGAATTCTATTTGCTGTAGCTGTAGCAGCAGCTGTAACCATATTCATAGCTCCAGGGCCTATTGATGAAGTACATGCATATATTTTTAATCTTCTATTTTGTCTTGCAAAAGCAGTAGCCGAATGAGCCATACCCTGTTCATTTCTGCCTATAATAAATTTTAAATTATGATTAGTATGTGCTAAAGCCTCTCCAAAACCAACTACATTACCATGTCCGAATATACCAAATACTCCCTCTACAAACTTATACTCCTTTCCATCGAAACTAATATATTGATTATCTAAAAATTTTGTTAAAGCTTGTCCAACTGTCATGTTTATAGTTTCCATAATAATGCCTCTTATTTTTTATTTTTTAAAACCTTTCCATAATGAAACATCTTTATCTTCCAACCATGCATGTCTAGGATCAACATTTCTAGTTTTTTTCCATGGATTTCCATCTATATGTCTTATTATCCATGAAAAATATAAAGCATATCCAGGAGCAGCACATTGAGGATGAGTATTGCCTCCTGGTATTAGTAAAAAGCTTTTATCATTTATAGTTTTAGCTTCTTCATTTATAAATGCTGCACCGAATCCCTGAGGCTTATCAAATCTATAATAATAAATTTCAGGCTGAGGATGTGAATGCGGTATATAGCTTGACCATCTTCCAGGCAATGAAAATACTTCTCCAACTACTAAATTAGAATAAGGAGCATTATCATAATCAAAAAATGTTAATACTTCTCTAATTCCTGTATTATCCCAAACATCTACACCGAATCTTTGAACCAATACATCTTCAGGAGTATAAAACTTTATATCAAAAGTATTTTTATTAGTTGTAGATATTATTAGTATTTCAGCATTAGATTTAGTGCTAAGTTCAACTTCAATATTGCTAGGTATATGCAAAACAAAACCAGGTTTCTCGAACACTCCGCCTCTTTTAGCAGTATATGTTTTGCCATTTACTTTGAAATCTAATTCTCCTTCTACTAATTGTATTGCAGTTTCCTTATTATCTTTTTTATCTACCTTATAAGTATCATTGTTTAATCTTATCAATGATACATCCATCATAGTAAAAGCATGTCTGCCTGTTTCTTCTGTTATAATTTCTTTATTCAAATTATTAGTTTTTATTACCATATTTCCCTCTATAAATTTATAGCAATTCTTTTATATAAACCTTTCTATTTTCTTCTAAAGATTTTTTAGCTGCTTTAGCTAATAAAAGAGATTGATATGCTTCTTCTATTGTTACAGGTGTTTCTTTATTATTTATAACAGCATCCATAAACATTTCTATTTCTGTTCTGTAAGCATCCATATATCTCTCTAAGAAAAAATGCAAAGGTTTATCATGTGTTATTCCATCAGATGTAGATATAACTAAAGTATTAGAAGTATCATTTGTGCATGATAAAGCACCTTTTTCACCATGTACTTCAGCTCTTTGATCATATCCATAGCTTGCTCTTCTGCTGTTAGTTATTACAGCCAAAGCACCATTTTCTAATTCTATACTAACTATAGCTGTATCTATATCGCTGCCTTCAGTTTTAATTTTAGAATCAACTAAAGCATCTCCTATTGCTGTTACACTTTTAGGATTTGAGCCGGATAAATATCTAACCATATCAAAATCATGAATCATCATATCGCAGAATAATCCGCCTGATACTTTAACATAGCTTATTGGAGGAGGCTCAGGATCTCTTGATGTTATTTGTATTAGTTCTAATTTTCCTATAACACCTTTATTTATATTGTCTCTAATAGCTTTAAAATTATGGTCAAATCTTCTATTAAATCCAACCATATATTTTTTAGAAGTTTTTGCAACTAATTCTTTAACATCCTTAACTCTATCTAATTCTAAGTCTACAGGCTTTTCGCAAAATACATGTTTTCCAGCGTTTAAAGCTTCCATAGAAATACTATAATGCGTATCAGTAGGTGTACATATAAATACAGCATCAACTTCTTTATCATTTAATATATCCTTATAGTCTTTTGAAGTTTTTTCAATACCCATTGAACTTGCAATTTCCTGCAAATTATCAACTATAGGATCTGCTATACATTTAACTATAGCACCATTTACATTTAAAGCTGCTTTTGCATGAACTTTACCAATACGTCCAGCACCGATAATTCCTATTTTTATCATAATAAAAACTCCATAATATTAATTTTTTAAGAAATAGATTTTTTTCTTCTATATATATCTACGCATACTGCTGCTACAATTATTGCACCTCTTACAAATTGCTGCCAATAAGGAGATATATTCATTAAATCCATAGTATTAGTTAATGTTCCCATTATAAGAACACCTATAAGAGTACCGCCTATAGTACCTATACCGCCTGAATGTGATACTCCTCCTACTGTTGCTGCAGCTATTGCATCAAGCTCATATCCAACTCCAAGACCAGGCTGTCCTGAGTTAATTCTTGATGATAATATGATAGCAGCTACAGAAGATAATAAACCGGCATAAGCATATATAGCTATTTTTACTTTTGCTATAGGTATACCGCTTACAACAGCAGCATTTTCATTTCCTCCTATAGCATAAATAAATTTTCCAAACTTTGTATAATTAAGCATTATGTATGTTATAACTGTAAAAAACAAAAATATAATAACAGGTATAGGTACTCCTAATATGTCGCCTTGTCCTATAACAGTATATGAAGGAACTAAAGTACTTATAGGATTACCATTACTATATACAAATGCTAATCCTCTAGCTGATGTGTACATACCAAGAGTTGATATGAAAGCGGGAATACCGGCATAAGCAATAAAACCTCCATTAATAGCACCGCAAACAACACCTATTAATAAACCTACTAATATTGGAACAACAACAGGAAGTTCTGGTAAATTAGGGAACATTTTTAAACTCCATGAAGCCTGCTGTGCTAATGATGCCACAACAACTGTAACAAGAGCCAATACTGAACCGGATGACAAATCAATACCTTTTGAGATTATTACTAATGTAACTCCAAGAGATATCAATCCCATCATACTAACCTGCCTCAATATATTCAATAAATTTCTTGTTTTAAGAAATAAGCCTTGAGTTAATATAGTTGCTAATATTATAAGAGCTATTAATATTAATATTTGCCCATAATTGTTTAAGAATTTTTTAATTGAAAATTTAGATTTCATAACGTCAACTCCATATTATAGTTTTATTTTTGAATTTCCATGCCTGCAGCTAATGTCATTATTTTTTCTTGTGTAAGCCCTTCCTTATCTAAAATTCCCATCAAATTTCCAGAATTCATTACAACAACTCTATCGCAATTAGCTATTATCTCAGGCATTTCAGAAGAAATAAACATTACAGCACATCCTCTATTTGCTAAATCCCTTATTAATTGATAAATTTCGGTCTTAGCACCAATATCTATTCCCCTTGTAGGTTCATCGAATATAAACAAATTTACATCTTCAATCATCCACCTAGCAAGCAATACTTTCTGCTGATTTCCGCCGCTTAATGAAGATATTGGGATATTAATATTTGACATTTTAATAGAAAGTTTACTTCTTAAATTTTCGCATTCATTATTCAACACTTTATAATTAAGTAATTGCAATTTACTCAAAAACTTATTTAAAGAAACTATAGTCATATTATTAGCAACTGACAGCATAGGATATATACCTGTAACTTTTCTATCCTCTGTTATAAATGCTATCTTATTTTTTATTGCATCAATTGGTTTTTTTATATTTATTTCATTTCCATTAAAAAATATCTTTCCGGAAGAAAGTTTTCTAATACCGAATATGGCTTCTGCTATTTCAGTTCTGCCGGAACCAACTAATCCTGCAAAACCTAATATTTCACCTCTTCTTATAGAAAAGGAAACATCTTTAAATTTATTTTCAGAAGACAAATTTTCTACTCTTATTATTTCCTCTCCTATATTCTTTTTCGTCTTGTCTATATTATAGAAATCATCTAAACTTCTTCCTACCATATAATTTATAAGTTTAGTATTATCTATCTCATTTTTGCTTCCTGTAGCAATCCATTTACCGTCTCTTAATATAGTAATATCATCTACAATCTTATAAGTCTCTTCCATTTTGTGAGTGGTATATATAATGCTAATACCTCTGCTTTTTAAATCTCTTATAACATGGAATAATATATCTATTTCTTTTTCGGTTATAGCAGATGATGGTTCATCCATTATTACTAATTTAGCATTATATGAAACCGCTTTAGCTATTTCCACCATTTGCTGCTGAGAAACAGTTAATTCTGTCATAAGCTTTTTAGGATCGCCTATAATAGTATCAAAATTCAGACTTTTTAATAATTCTAAAGCATCATTATACATTTTTTTATGATTAATAAGTCCAAATTTATTTAAAGGTTCTCTATTCAAATACAAATTTTCACAAACGCTTCTATAAGGTATATATGATAACTCCTGGTGTATCATTACTATACCCATTTCTAATGCTTGTCTTGGTGATGTAAAATGACAATGCTTACCGTCAAACATTAATGTTCCACTATCAGGCTGTATAATTCCCATTATAACTTTCATTAATGTAGACTTACCTGCACCATTTTCACCCATAAGTCCGTGTACGCTTGCAGGTTTTATATGTATTTGAACATCATCAAGAGCTTTTGTACCGCCAAAAGTTTTATTAATTCCAGTAGCTTCTAATAAATATTGTTGTTTATTTTCCATATAAAATCCAAATATTATTTTTTACACAATTTCGCTAATTTTTACGACTCTATTCTCTTTCAAAGATAAATTGGCTGCTAATGCCATTTTCAAAGCAGGTAAAGATTTTTCAGCAGTAACAGGAGAATCTTTATTATCAGATATAGATTCTACAAATTGAGATATTTCATAAGCATAAGCATTTATATATCTAGGCAAAAAAGTATAAAAAGGCTTATCTTTAATAATACCATTTTGATTTTGTAATATAACGTTAGTAGGGCTATCATTTTCAGATATTAAACTTCCATTTGTACCTAAAACTTCTGCTCTTTGATCATATCCATAATTAGCAAATCTTGAAGCAGTTATAGTAGCCATTGCACCGCTTTTCATCTTTACTGTTACAATTGTAGTGTCAACATCACCAAATTTACTAAGTTCCGGCATTAAAAAAGCACTTCCGGATGCAAATAATTCAACAGGTTCATCTTTAGCACTTTCTGTAAAATATGATATCAAATCTAGATCATGTATACACAAATCTAAATATATACCGCCTGAAGTTTTTAAAAATTCTATATTAGGAAAAGGACTATCATAATTTGTAAGCTTTATTAGTTGAATATTTCCTATTTCTCCTAAATCTATTCTATCTTTAATTGCTTTATAATTATGATCAAATCTTCTATTAAAACCAACCATAAGTTTCTTATCAGATTTTTTAGATGCTTCTATTACTTTCAAATGATCAGCAATATTTGTTGCTATTGGTTTTTCACAAAATATATGTTTTCCTGCATTTAATGTTTTTATTATACTTTCTGTATGTGTATTTGTAGGCGTACATAATATTACAGCATCTATACTGCTGTCAGATAAGCATTCATCCAAACTTCTGGAATATTTAGCATTATATTGTTTAGTCTTATCTTCTAAATCTTTACTAACTGTATCAACAAATAAAGATAAATTTACTTTGCCTGATAATTTCTTATTAATAGTTTCAGCATGCACCAAACCTATTCTACCAATTCCTACTAAAGCTATATTAATCATAGAAACTCCTTAAATAAATACTGTATCCCCAGAATATTTAATAAGATTAATATTCTGGGGGCACAAGTAATGGCAGTTTATTTTGCATTCTCCTTAGTTACTATAATAGGTTCTATTAAATCCATTTTAGGAACTTCTTTACCCTCTATCAAATTAACAATATTATCAACTGATTTTTGAGCTTGTATTACGCTGTCTTGCAATACACTCATTGAAAGACTTCCCTCTTTTATACCATTCTGTCCGTCTGGAGTAGCGTCAATTCCGCAAACTATAACTTCACCTTCATTAGTACCTATTTTCTTTCCAGCCTGCTGTAATGCCTGAGCAGCACCTAATGCCATTTCATCATTATTAGAGAAAACTATATCTATAGGTACATTAGCAGTAAGCCATGTTTCAACGATTCTTAATCCTTGTTCTCTTTGCCAGTTTCCTGTTTGTTCTCTAATAATTTGTATTTCTGAATTATTAGATTCCAAATATTCTTTTACTCCGGCAGTTCTTTTTATTACTCCGTCATTACCTAATACTCCCATAAGAACAACTGCATTTCCAGATTTTCTAAATTGTGATACATATTCAGCCTGCAAACTTCCGCATTTTGTTTCATTTATTCCAACAAAATAAAATGAATCTTCAGGTAAATTCAATGGCAATCTATTAAAATATAAGTGAGGTATATTATCTTTAACAAATATATCTTCTATAGGACCAGCAGATTCTGGGTTTACAAGATTAATTAAAACACCATCAACTTCTTGTATAGCTACATTTTCAAGAGCACTTTGCAATGTAGCATGGTCTCCTCTTCCATCCACAAAAGATATTTCGTAATTTGGATAATTGCTATTAACATACTCTTCCATGGCTTGTCTTACATAAGTCAAAAAAGTATCGTTGAAGTCGTTAAAAGCTCCAACAATTTTCTTCTTTTTTTGTTCGCCGCCTCCAGAGCATGAAATTATTAACATCATAGATTCCAATAAAAAGATTGTAATTTTTCTCATCTTTGTCCTCCAATTTTTATGGTTTATTTATATTATTTATATTTATAACCTCTGGTGATATTAATACTGTTCTATTCTTACCATTATTCTTAATCATATCAACTATAGAATCTACTATCATTTTTGCTTCTTCCTTAGTATCCTGCTTTATTGTTGCATACATTTTTCCTTCTTTTATACATTGAATTCCATTAGGAGTTGCATCTACTCCCAAAACCATTACTTCACCCTCATTTGTTCCAAATTTTTTACCAACTTTCTCTAAAGCTCTAATAGCTCCTACAGCCATATCATCATTATTAGAAAATATTATATTTATATCTAAACCCAAATTTATCCATCTATCAACTATACTTTCAGCATTATTCTCATACCAATTTCCTGATTCCTGAGCTAATATTTTTATCTGTGTATTTGTAACATTATTTAAAATTCCATCTGTTCTTAGTTTTGAAGCTTCATTATTATAATTACCAGATAATATTACAGCATTTCCATTACTTCTTACTTTCAAGACTTCCTCAATTTGTAGAAAACCAACACTTTTTTCATCCATACCAACATAACTGTAACTGCCGTCTTTTAAAGTAGTAGGTCTTACGTTAAAATATAAAAGAGGAGTATTATTTTCTTTAGCATAATTATCTATTGATGATGCTATGCCGGAATTAGCCACTTGCAATATTATTCCGTCTACTTCTTGAGTAATTAAACTTTCTATTTGAGACTGCTGCATAACACTATCTTCAGATGTACTTTTCTCTATAATAGTTAAATTTTTATAATTTTCTTTAGCATATTCTTCTATATCATTAATCAATGCTTCAACAAATGTTGTATTCACTCCATTTATGAGTGCTATTTTAAGATTATCATCATTACTATTATTTTGAGTATTTCCTGAACAGGCTATGATATTAACAATTAGGAATAAGATTACTATTTTTTTCATTTTATCTCCAATATTTAGATATATTTTAATAATATTTTGAATATATATTGGTTTATATTTTAATAGTATAGATATTTTTTGATGCTTTTCAATATATTTTTGATATTTTTTAAATTTTTAATTATTTTATTTAGACAATAGAATAGTTGAATTGTTATTTAAGATATAATCAGAAATTTCTTTATCAGGCATTTTATCTGTTATTAAAATGTCTATGTCTTTTAAATCGCAATATGTCATTAATGATACTGCATTGAATTTTGTACTATCTGCTAATAGTATTATTTCATTACTTTTCGATATAACTGTTCTCTTTATATCTGATTCCAATGGCGAAGAATTTGTAACTCCATTAGATATTGAGAAGCCTGTTGTTGCCATAAAAGCTTTGCTTATATTAAAATTTTTAATTGTTAATATACTTGTAGAACCAACAAAAGAAAGAGTTTCTCTATTTAAACTTCCGGATAAAGAAATGATACTGATATTATTATAGTTTACTGCTCTATATATAACTTCTAAATTGTTCGTTAATACAGTTAAATTTTTTATTTTATCCAAATAATCAATCATATGAAACGTTGTTGTACCTGAATCTATGAAAATTATATCATTTTCTTTTACTATGCTTGCTGCTTTCTCTGATATTTTTATTTTTTCTTCTATGTTTTCAATATTTCTCTCAGAAAATGATGTTAAATATTTTGTATTATGATCATTTACATTATTTAGTGTTAATCCGCCGTAAGTTTTTCTTATATTGGTATCTTTCAATATTTCATTTAAGTCTCTTCTTATTGTACTTTTGGATATACTAAAATTGTCACATATTTGATCTAAAGTAACACTTTTATTTTGATAAATGTATTTTATTATATCATCTATTCTTTTATATCTCATCATATTCTCCATTTTGTAGATTATATAATTATTTTTATTAAAACACAAATATTATTTTTTATATTTTTTTATAAATAATTAAAAATAATTAATATATTCTTGTTTTTTATTTATTATTATACTATACTATAATATAATTAAGATATATTTAAAACTTAACAAGGAGTTACTCAATATGTCTTTAGTAATGATGAAAAAATTGGTTAATGAAGCATCAAAAAATAAAACTGCTGTAGGTGCTTTTAATATAGCAAATATGGAAATTCTTATTGGTGTTATTAAAGCAGCGGAAGAAACAAATACTCCTATAATAATACAAACAGCCGAGAAAAGACTAAAATATTCACCGCTGAATATGATTTTTCCTATGATGGTAAATGCTGCAAAAAAATCTAAAGTTGATATAGCTGTTCAGCTTGATCATGGATATAGCATGGATATCATAAAGGAAGCTGCAGATTGCGGCGTTACATCAATAATGTATGATGGATCTCATCTTCCATTAAAAGAAAATATAAAAAATACTAATGAGTTATATAATTTTTTAAAAAATAAAAATATTAACTTAGAGGCAGAAATAGGAGTGCTTTCAGGAGATGAAGGTAATGGGGAAATGAAAGAAATATGTACAGATGTCAATGAAGCAAAATATTTTTATGAAAATGCAAGTTTTGATGCTCTGGCTGTATCAATAGGAAATGCCCATGGACATTATAAAGGTGTTCCTAAATTAAATTTTGAAGTATTAAAAACTTTACATGAAATTATAGAGACTCCTCTTGTACTTCATGGAGGAACTGGTATTAGTGAAGACGACTTTAAAAAATCAATATCTTTTGGAATATCAAAAATTAATGTAGCTACTGCTAATTTTGATGCTTTAGTGAGAGCATCTTCAAATTATTTTAGTACAAATAAATCTTTTGATTATTTTTCTCTTAATGAATGCATAATTGAAGAAGTATTTAAAACAACAGCTAATTATATAAATATATTTAACAATAAATAATTCGGAGGATATAGTATGGAATATATTGAATTTGATAATAAAAGAGAATATGATCTTATTCTTCTTGGCAGAGTTACAATCGATTTTAATCCGCAAGATTATTATAAAAGTTTGGCAGAAAGTTCAACATTTATAAAATATTTAGGCGGTTCTCCTGCTAATATAGCTATAGGATTATCAAGACTTGGAAAAAAATGCGGCTTCTTTTCAAGAGTATCAGACGATGCTTTTGGCGATTTTTGTATAGAAACTTTTAAAAAAGAAAATGTGGATGTATCTCATATAAAAAAGGCTGAAAATGGTGAAAAATTAGGTTTAACTTTCACAGAAATTTTAAGCAAAGAAGAAAGCAGCATTTTAATGTATAGAAATAGTGCAGCTGATTTAACATTACATGTAGATGATATATCTGAAGATTATATAAGAAAAAGTAAAGCCATACTAATCTCTGGTACATCTTTAGCACAATCCCCATCAAGAGAAGCAGCACTTAAAGCTGTTATGTTGGCAAATAAAACCAAAACTCCAATAATATTTGATATAGATTATAGAGAATATAATTGGGCTAATAAAGATGAAATATCTATATATTATTCTATAGTTGCTAATGAATCAAGTATTATTTTAGGTTCAAAGGAAGAATATGAACTTACTGCTTCATTATTTGGAAACAGTTTTACAGATAAAGAAATAGCTGATTATTATTTCAGCAGAAAGGCAAAAATAGTTTTAATAAAACATGGAAAAGAAGGTTCAACTGCCTATATCAAAAATGTGGGTAATTATACTATTAAGCCATTCCCTATACAAAAACTAAAATCTTTCGGTGGCGGAGACGGATATGCATCTGCATTCTTGTATGGAATATTTGAAGGAATAGATATATATGAAGCATTAGAATTAGGAAGTGCATCTGCTTCACTATTGGTAGCAAGTCATGGATGTTCATCTTTTATGCCTAAACTAGAAGATATACAAAAATATATCAGTGATTGTAAAAAAGAATATGGTGATATGGTTGCCAGAGAATAAGTGATTTAATAAAAAAACCAGCTTTTTTTATTAAAAGCTGGGTAAAAAATAATCATTAAGCATATACATCCAACATCTTTCCCATATTAATATTTATAGGTGCAGATGATCCCTGAGGAGTTACAATACTTGCAGCTTTTCCGGCAGATTGTGCTGAACCGTAATAACCTGAAGAATTATAAACATTTAATCCTGCAGAAGTCATGTGCTTAGTCAATGGAAACATATCAGATGAATAAATAGAATAAACTCCCATTTTTTATCCTCCACAGACCTGTTTTTTATAATATCGGAATATACATAAAAATTATTAGAAAATTTAATATTTTTATAAAAATATAATGAACATTTATTTTAAATAAAATGTTGACTTATATTATAATATACATATACTAGGTATATATAAATTATATTTTGGAGCTTTAAAATGAAAAAAATATTAATAGTAGGAGGAGTAGCAGGAGGAGCTTCTGCTGCTGCAAGACTTAGAAGATTAAATGAAGAGGACAAAATTATTTTATTTGAAAAAGGTCCTCATGTTTCTTTCTCAAACTGTTCATTGCCTTATTATATTGGAGGATTAATACCTAACGAAGAAACTTTACTTCTTATGTCTCCGGAAAAGTTTTTAAAACAATTCAATGTTGATGCGAGAATTAACAGCGAAGTTACAGCTATAGACAGAGAGAAAAAAGAAATTACAGTAGTATGTGAAGGAAAAGAATATAAAGAAAGTTATGATAAACTTATACTTTCTATGGGAGCTAAGCCTATAGTACCTCCTATAAAAGGAATAGAGAAAGTTAATGTATTTACTGTTAGAAATGTTGTTGATATAAGCAAAATACATAATTTTCTTAAAGGCAAAAAAGATGCTAAAGTAGCTGTTATAGGAGGCGGATTCATAGGTATTGAAATGGCAGAAAACTTAAAGCATGCCGGATATAATATAACAATAATAGAAGCACTGCCTCAGATAATGAAGCCTTTTGATTATGATATGGTGCAAATCCTTCATAGAGAATTAATAGATAACGGAGTCAATTTAATAGTTAATGATAAAGTTGATAGTTTTGATACCAATACTGTTATTTTAGGTTCCGGCAAAAAAGTTGAAGCTGATGCTGTTGTACTTGCTATAGGAGTTGCTCCAGAAACTGATATCGCAGTTAAAGCAGGCATAGAACTTGGAAAAACAAAGGCTATTAAAGTTGATTCTAATTATCGTACTAATGATAAAGATATATATGCTGTTGGAGATGCTATAGAGGTTTACGGTGCTTTATTTAACGATTATTTCAAATTAGCTTTAGCAGGACCTGCTCAGAAACAGGCAAGAGCTGCTGCTGATCATATAAATGGAAGAACTGTTGATAACAGAGGATTTATAGGCTCATCTGTTATAAAAGTTTTCGGATATAACGGAGCTTCTACAGGGCTTTCTGAGGGATTTATAAAAGCTATGAATTTAAATATAAATTATGATACAGTTGAGATAATTCCTTTTGACGGAGTATCTATTATGCCTTCCAGCAGACTAATGCATTTTAAACTTATATATGAAGTTCCAACCGGAAAAGTTTTAGGTGCTCAGGCTATAGGAAGAGGAAATGTTGATAAGAGAATAGATGTAATAGCTACCCTAATAAAATTTGGAGGAACTATAGATGATTTGAAAGATTTGGAATTATGTTATGCCCCTTCATTTGGAACAGCCAAAGATGTTGTAAATTTTGCCGGTTATGTTGCTTCAAACTTAAAAAATGGAGATTTCAAACAAGTTCATTACAGCCAAGTAAGAGAATTAGTTGAAAAAGATGCTTATTTCTTGGATGTAAGAATGCCGGAAGATTTTGCTGTAGGACATTTAGAAAAAGCTGTTAATATACCTCTTGGAGCGTTAAGAGCAAGAGCAAATGAAGTACCTAAAGACAGACCGGTATATATTACATGCAAAACAGGATTAACAAGCTATACAGCATGTAAAATATTACAGAATATGGGATTTGATAATGTTATCAATGTTTCAGGAGGTTTCATAGGCTTATCACAATATGAGTATTATAATGATAAGGTTATGGGAAGAAAACCTATATTAAGCGGATATTTTGGTTAAATTAATTAAAAAAGTATTTTATTAAAATCTATTTTTATTATATAATATATAATAAGGATAGATTTTAATAAGGATTTAATTATGGTAATAGAAAACGAATTAAAAATAGTGTCTCCTTCAGAGGCAAGTGAAATCATCAATAAAACAGATAATATAGTTATTCTCGATGTAAGAACAGAAATGGAGCATAACTATGAAGGCATGATCGAAAATTCTATTTCTATGGATTTCCTTAAGCCAAGAGTCTTTAAAAGAGAAATATCCAAACTAGATAAAGAAACCCCATATCTTCTATATTGTTCTGTAGGAAAACTAAGCGTAAAAGCCGGAGAATATATGAAAGAAGAAGGATTTAAAGAGCTTTATATATTAGAAGGCGGATTAAAAGCTTGGAATAAACATTTTGGGGATAATAATAAAGTATCTAAGTTTGACAGAGAGGAAGCCTTAGAAAGACGTAAAAGGCTTATTATCAGATTAAATAGAATTGAAGGTCAAATTAAGGGTATGAAAAAAATGCTTGCCAAAGGTGAGTATTGCGGCGACATACTCAATCAATCCCTTGCTGTTAAAGCAGCTATGGGAAGTGTAAACCAGGAAATTATGGAAGTATTTTTAAACACTTGCATGATATCTCCTAAAGAGAAAGAAGATTTCTTCAGATATATGAGAAAACTTATAAAGTAATTTTTTTATTGCATTTTTATATTTTCTTTTTATAAGAAATGGCTTTTAATTTTTTCCATAAAAGCCATTTGCTATAATATCTTACTTTCCCCATTCATCCGGATTTTTATTCCATTCCAATGCTTTTTTCAATTCATCATCTGTTATATAATTTTCATCTTTTGCTATTTCCATAAGAGAAGAGAAATTAGAAAGAGATGAAAATTTAATGCCTGCTTCTTCAAAATTTTTATATGCTTTTTCAAATTCATAAGAGAATATAGATATAATCTCAAGTCCAATCGCTCCTTCGCTTTTAGCAGCCTCAAAAGCTTTAATAGAACTTCCTCCGGTAGATATCAAATCCTCTATCAATATTAATTTTTTTCCATCACACTCTGCACCTTCTATCTGCTTTCCTCTTCCATGTTCTTTTTTCTCAGCTCTAATATAGCAAAGAGGCTTATCAAGTTCATAAGCTATAAAAGAAGCCCAAGGTATTCCTGCGGTTGCTGTACCTGCTATAACATCAAAATCTTTATCTTTCAAAACACTTATAAAAGCATCAACTATAACTTTTCTTGCCTTAGGGAAACCTATAACATATCTATTGTCGCAGTATATAGGACTTTTTATTCCTGATACAAATGTAAATGGTTCCTTAACATTTAATTTAACAGCCTGAGTTTCTAACAATGCACCGGCTATTAATCTAGCCTTTAATTTTTTATTATGTTCTATTCCTTCGGCAATTTCTTCTACAACCATTTTACATGCTTTTACTCTATCTTCGCTTCTAGTAATAGGTCTGCCTACAACTAAATAATCGCATCCGTTTTCTATAGCCTCTTTAGGAGTCATTATTCTTTCTTGATCATCTATACTAGCCCATTTAGGTCTAACACCAGGACATACTGTTCTGAAATTTTCTCCGCATTCCTTTTTTATTATATTAGCTTCTCTAGGAGAACATACTACACCGTCAAGTCCTGATTCCTTTCCTAATTTAGCCCAATTAACTGCCAAATCTGTAAGCGGCAAATTAGAATTAAACATATTTTTTACATCATTTTCTGAAAGACTTGTAAGAATAGTTACACCAATTATAAGATTATCTTTATTAAGTTTTTTGATTTCCTGAACAGTTTTTTCCATCATCTTTTTTCCGCCGCTTGTATGAACATTAAACATAAATATATTCTGTTTAGCAGCAAAAAGAGATGCCATAGCAGTAGTATTAGGTATATCATGGAATTTCAAATCAAGAAATACCTTTTTATTTTTACTTGCCAAATATTCTATTATCTCACCTTTAGTATATAGAAAAAGCTCAAGTCCAACCTTATAAAATACAGCTTCATCCCCTAATTCATCTATTAGTTTTGTAGCTTCACCCATAGAATTAAAATCTAATGCTATAATTAATCTCTCTTTTGGATTATCAGTTAATTTTATCATAATATATTTATCCTTATAGTTTTATTTTTACAAATGTGCTATTCCTATTAAATCTTTTATACCTTCTATATTATTAATTTTAATATAATCATCAATACCATTTATAACTTCTATAGGCAATATAGGATTAGAAAATATACCGGAACCTATAGAAACTAATGATGCCCCAGCCATTATAAACTCTAAAGCATCTTCACAGCTGCATATCCCTCCCATTCCAATAATAGGAACCTTAACAGCTTTATATACTTGATAAACCATTCTAACAGCAATTGGTTTTATACCTCCGCCTGATAAACCTCCGAATGTATTTCCAAGAAGCGGTTTTCTTGTTTTTATATCTATCTTCATAGCCAAAAATGTATTAACTAAAGAAATACTATCGGCACCTGCATTTTCAACAGCTTTAGCTATGCTTGCTATATCAGTAACATTCGGTGAAAGTTTTACTATCAAAGGCTTCTTAGTTAAAACCTTTTTTACAGCTTTTGTAGCAGCTTCAGCACTTTCGCAGCTTGATCCGAAAGCCATTCCTCCGTTTTTTACATTAGGACATGATATATTAAGCTCTATAAAATCTACTCTTTCTATTTCATTTGCTATTTCAGCTACTTTTACATATTCATCTAATACAGCCCCATTTATATTTAATATTATAGGTGCTGAGTATTTGATATTTTTTACTATATTATCTCTAAAGTATTCTATACCAGGATTTTCAAGACCTATGCAGTTTATCATACCGGATGGGGTTTCTGCTATACGAGTTCCTTTATTACCATCTTTTTTATTTAATGTTATGCCTTTTAAATTAACTGCTCCAAGTTCATTAACATCAAAATAATTGCTGTACTCCTCCCCAAATCCAAAACATCCTGAAGAAGTTATAACATTATTCTTTAATTGCTTATCAAGAAAGTTTATATTTAATCTGCTCATAATATTTATCCGTAAAATTATATATTCAATAATTTAGCATCAAACACAGGACCGTCATAACATACTTTTTTCAATACGTATCTGTTTTTATCGTCTTTTAATTCTATACAGCATCCCAAACAAGCATTAACTCCGCATGCCATTCTCTCCTCAAGTGATGCATAGCATAATGTATTTTTTTCATTAGCTATTTTTATTAATGCACTCATCATAACGGTTGGACCGCATGTATATATAATATCGAAACTTTTTTCTTTCAACAGCTCTTTTGTTTTATCTACCGCATTACATTTATCGCCAACAGATCCGTCATCTGTAGTTATATATAAATCAATATTGCTTGTATCAAATCTTTTTATTATTTTTACAGCACTTTCATTTGAACCGCCCATTATTAATGTTATGGAATTATTATTAATAAGTTTTTCTATTAACAGCTTAATAGGTGCTATACCCATTCCGCCTGCCGTTATAAGTATTTTTTTATTTTTTACTTCTGTATCAAATCCGTTTCCTAATGGACCTTGAATGCTGATAATATCATCTTTTTTTAGTTTTGATAAATATTCTGTACCTTTTCCTTTTACCTGATAATAAAATTCTAGAATATCATCATCAATATAATGCAGACTTATTGGACGCCTCAAAAATGTATTGCTTTTCAGCATAAAAAATTGTCCTGCTTTTGAATATTTATAACTTTCTTTTGATTTTACTCTTAATATGTATTTATCACTGCATATTTGTATATTATCTGATATGATACAATCTTCTAAAAACATCTTATAAACCTTTTATTTAATCAAAATAACATATTTACATATAAAAAAAGAATGCCTAATCTCAGTAAAGAGACGGCATTCTTTGAATATTCTTATAGGTAATTATAAATAAAAAATATGTTCCTCATAAAGTCCTAATATATCATATTTTGGTAAAAATTCAAGTATTAAAAAAATTTATTACGATTTTAAAACTTCCTTTTTAATACTATAGCTTTATGCGGACATAGCTCCTGACAGCAGTAGCATGATATACAATTTTTATAATAATATTCAGGAGGATAATTTTTACCTTTTTTATCAAAATTTAGTGCTAATGGCGTTACAGGACAAACTTTAACACAAACCCCGCATTTTACACATTTATTTTTATCTATAACAGGTTTAGGTATAATAACAGCAAATAATCTTTTTATTATAGGAAATTTGCTTAATTTAATCAAACTTCTTCCTATACCTACCCCTTTATGAGGCTTCTTAAAATCATTTACTTTTACACTTTCTATACCGTCTCCCAATACTTCAATATCATATTTATTACAAAAATTATGCTTAAATCCCATTTTTAAAGTCGGTATTGTATTATAATCAAATGATATTATTTGAGAAGCTACATAATCTAAAGCTACAGCATTATCTGATACTATTATAGCATTAATTTTTCTAGGACTTCCATTTCTTGGACCGTTTCCCTCCATAGCGAGTATACCGTCCATTATATAAAGTTTAGGATTAACTAGCTTGTTCAAATCAAGAAGCATAGTTGAAAAATCTTCAAAATCTGGAAACTTCAAATGATACTCTGCTTTTCTAAAACCTGGTATACATCCGAATTGATTTTTTACAGCTCCTGTCATTGTTGTTAAAGCATGCGATTTTAATTTAGGCAAACTTATTATAACATCCGCTTCCTGAATAGGTTTAGCTATTGTAAAACTTTTCTCCTGAACTCCATTTTCATAAGAAACTCCTACAGGCTCTTCAAAATCAGCATATTTAACATTTAATTTGTTTGCTGCCTCATCTATACCTGCCTTCAAAGCTACGGTATTTCCTTTGCCTATGCCTGATGAATCTCCGTAAGAAATATCATTAACATTTTTTTCTCTGAGTATAGAAACTACTGCTTCAAATACTGTAGGATGAGTTGTTACAGATCTGTCTGCGGATTCTGCTGCTAATAAATTAGGCTTTAATAACACCTTATCGCTTTCTTTTACAAATAAGTCTATTCCGCCTATCAAATCTATAGCTCTCTTAATAGAATTTTTTACTTCTTCTAAATCATAATTCTCACATTTTATTACAGCAACTTTACTCATGATATTAACCTTATTTAAAATAAATAATCTTTATATTTTATTTTTCCAACTCTAAAATATCATTATATCCTTTTTCCATTGCTATATTAAAAATTGTCTTTCTATCTTTATTAAAAACTGAAGTATCGGCTCCATTTTCTATAAGCAATTTTACTAATGCTGTATTTCCGTTTTCAATAGCAGTAAATATTAAATTTACTGCTTCTTCGCTGGAACTATTAATAGTATCTTTAGAATTAACATCAGCTCCTTTTTCTATCAAATATTCAGCTATTTCTGTATTTCTATTATTAACTGTAGCAACTAATAAAGAAAATGGTATATTTCTATAATCTGTATATTTCATCGTTGGGTTAATACCTTTATCAACCAAATATTTTACTATATCAAAACGCTCACGCTTAATAGCATGAACAATTAAAGGCTCGCCTTTTTCATTGACTCTTCCTATATCAGCACCATTTTCCACAAGCGTTTTAAAAATTTCAAAATTATTATAATATAAACTTCTATCTAAAATAGTAAAATTGCCTTCGTCCGGATCAAGATAAACAACATTAGGATCCGCCCCTAAATTTAATAACTCTTTAACTACTCCTAAACTATTTTTATTGCTATCGTTAACAGCAAAAAATAAAGAATCTGACAATACATTTGCATTTGAATCAAATATTTTTGCATTAACATCAGCACCGTTTTCTATAAGTTTTTTTACAAGCTTAATATATCCCATAAGCGAGGCTCTCATTAAAGGAGTAAAACCGTTAAAATCAGTTTTATTGACACTAGCACCATATTCAATTAATTCAATAGCCTTTTCTTCAGTAGGATAATACATAGCAGCAAATACTATTGGAGATATATATGCGTATTTTGACTGCCATTCATCTAAAGAGGACATATCTTTTACTAAATTAAGCTCCTCAAGTGCTTTTAAATTTTCTTCTCCTGCCATTTGAAGTATATCATCAATATCTTCATTAGCGGCATATCCTTCATAAATCTCATAAGTATTTAA
>NZ_CALXRN010000187.1 GCF_944390595.1 uncultured Brachyspira sp.
TAAGGACGCATAACTAAAAGTGCTTTGTCTGAAGTAAATACACAATATTTAGTTAATATATTTAATAGAGTAAATTTTGAAAAGAAAGTTTTAGTAAAATCAACCAAGTCTGGAATAATTTTATTTCGAGCATCAGCCCAAAAACTCGTAAACTCAAAAGTATTTGAAGTTTTTACTTGACGTTCGCTATTCTTTATATGTCTATATCTTGTGGTATTTGAATAGTATTTTGTATTAGTACCATTTGATATAACGAATAATTGTACATATTGATAAAGCCCGGAACCTGCCCAGAAATTTTCTTCCCCGTATCTGTTTATTTGATTGAATGCCTCTCTTATATTAACGCCTCTCCTTTTCAGCTCAATATGAACCATAGGCAAGCCGTTTATTAAAATAGTAACATCGTATCTGGCTTTTTTCGCTGAACTCTCTTCTTTGTATTGATTAATAACTTGTAAATTATTATTATATATATTATCAGAATCTATTAAATAAATATTTTTAGTTTCTCCATTATCCTGTTTTAATATAAAAATGCGTTCTTCCTGTATCTTAAAAGTTTTATGTTCTATCTTCTCATTGCCGTTCGCTATAGTATTATGAAAGAAATTATCCCATTCATTTTCTGTAAAAGTATAATCATTTAATTTTTCTAATTGCTTTCTAAGGTTTTTAATCAAATCATTTTCATTTTTTATATTTACATATTCATAGCCTTGTTCGGTAAGCTGTTTTATAAATCCTTCTTCAAGTTCTTCTTCTGTTTGATATTTAGTTCTTGTTCTCTCTATAGGTATATATTTAGCGACAACAGTACTTTCCTCAGACATTTTAATAATATCAATGTTTTCTTTATTTTCCATAAAATAACCCTTATTTGTTTAAAAAATATATTATATCCCGCCCGCCCACCCTTTAAAGTTAAACAAACATTTTTAAAGAATAAGCCTGCAAATCTAATTTTTTAAAAAATAATTAAACTTTCTTCTCCTTAAAAGTTAATAACTTATCTCTATAATATTCATACTGTTTTTTACGCATTTCAATTTCCGCAGGCAGCCCTGAACTAATGTCATTACATAAAGCGTCAAAACTGTCAAGTATTTTAACTATGCGTTCCTGCTCCTCAAAAGGCGGTACTGGAACAGGAAAATTATTTAGCATTGGTCTTCTAATTGAAGTTACAGAAGAATGGAAAGAAGTTTTTTCTATATATGATAAGAATGTTGTTTTCATATAATAAAAATAATATTTAGGTATTACATTTTTATCAATAATATGAATTCTGTAAGCTCTTTGATGTAAAGCATATTTTCCTTCAACATAATGAAATATTTTTCCAACACCTACACCATCTCCAGAAGTTATAATTGCTGTTTCATCATATTCATATTCATTTTTACTACGAACTTCTTGAGAACGTACAAAGAATGGATATTTACCATTTTCAATTTCTTCATTTGTATTGCTACTACCAGTACCAATTTCAGCAATTTCGGATAAGTTTTTCCATTCAACATCATCGCCAAAAGTAAGAATCTTATCCCTATAATACTCATACTGTTTTTTTCTGAGAGTTAATTCTTCATTAAGGCAATCCTGATATTCTGTAAAAGTATCTAATATACGCACTATCTCTTTTTGTACTTCTATTGGAGGGAGTGGAATTTTTAATGATTTCCATTTATCTAAAGTCAATCCAAATCTTGTAATACCTTGTGCAAATTTCCTAATTTGTTTTCTTAAAAAATAACTGTTAAAACAGTGTCTTATAAAAATACTTGTTATCATATTATATTCAAATAGTCTAAATCTCATTATATGATAACTATAACATGCATTAGGAATAGTTTCAGTTATTACTGAAGCAAATCCTATTTCGTCTATAGTTTCAGATGAAGGTGTAATAAAAATATCGCCTTTTTCAATAGTACATTTTTCTATTTTATAATCAGAAGCTGTTACAATCATTTTTGGTATAGATTTATCAATATACATATTTTTCATGATATCCATGAAATTTAAAAGTACAATTTCTTTTTCCCCATCTACTTTTTTCTTATCAACTCCTATATTAGAAAATTCTCCTAATTCTGATAATGTTTTATATTCCACGCCGTCGGGACAGTATTTTTTTATTAAATCTTCTAGTACGCTCATATAATAAACCAATTTTTATATATAAGGTGTTTGATATATTATACCATCAACTGTTACTTTATCTGGTATTTGAGATAGTTTTATATGATTTTCTTTTATTTCTTTAGCCGAATAATTTGTATTTGTTATTTTAGAAAATTCTTTATTAATTCTAGAGTTAATTGGAAAAAGTATTTTTATTTTTTTATTAGTTTTTTCTAAAATCATTTTTATTACAGGAATGTAGTCTGTATCTGAAGATATTATCACTATAGTATCAAGGTCTTTAATTGTAAGAGCATCATATAATATATTTATGGATAATGATACATCTGTTTCTTTTTCTTCATGTTTTTTCAGTTTGATTTTTTTATTACAATTAGGACAAGTGTCTGTAACAATTTTTTTACCAAATCTTCCATTAATAACTTCTATATGGCAATATTTATCTAATATTTCATAAAAAGCATTATGTTTGTTTATTTTATCTGTTCTTTTATTAGCATCATCTTTATAAGCATGATATGGTATAGCTGAAAAAAACATTATTTTATCAATATCAGTGTTTTTATCAAAAAATAAAGATATTAATTTTCTGTAATTTATCCATTTATTTTTATTTGTTAATCTACTATTTTGCGATTCTATTGCAGATTTTAAACAATGATAAGAATTAAAACCATCTATATAGGCAAATACTTTTTTCATAAATAAAAAATAAACCTGCAGTATACTGCAGGTATTTCAAAATACTAATTTTGAATGTCAATAAATATATTATACATATATTGACATTTTTGTCAAGTAAGAGTAATTATTTTTCTATTTCTTTGATAATTTTATCTATTTCTTTGCGTAGTTTTTCTTCCTTCAAAACTATTTCTTGAATTTCTTTATTCAATAATTTTATATCTACTTTTTCCCTTGTGTCTTTCTGTTCTACATAAGTGGATACTGATAAATTATAGTCCTGTGCTTCTATCTCTTCCTTTTTTGCTAAATAGCATTTATGTTTTTTAGTTTCTCTTTTTGTAAAATAAGATAAAATATTTTCTATATTCTTATCGCTTAATTTGTTATTGTTAGTTGCTTTTTCATAATCTTCGCTTGCATCTATAAATAAAGTTTTACCGTCTATCTTTGATTTTGATAATACCATTATGCAAGTGGCTATTGATGTACCGTAAAATAAATTGTCCGGAAGCTGTATAATGCATTCTATAAAATTATTGTCTATCAAATATTTTCTTATTTTCTGTTCTGCTCCGCCTCTGTACATAATGCCTGGGAAACATACTATTGCCGCAAGTCCTGCAGTATCAAGCTTATAAAGAGAATGAAGAATAAATGCAAAGTCTGCTTTTGATTTTGGAGCCAATATGCCGGCAGGAGAATAACGCGGATCATTTATTAAAATAGTATTGTCTTCGCCTTCCCATTTTATAGAATACGGAGGATTTGAAACTATTGCATCAAAAGGTTTATCATCTATATGTTTAGGTTCTGTTAAAGTATCTCCATGGGCTATATCGAATTTTTCATAACCTATATCATGCAGAAACATATTTATTCTGCATAGGTTGTATGTGGTAATATTTATTTCCTGTCCGAAATAAAATATTTCATCCTTATCTTTTTGTAATATCTTTTTAAACTTTAAAAGTAATGAACCGCTTCCGCATGCAGGGTCGTATACTCTTCTGATTTTACTTTTTCCTGTAACTGCAATTCTTGTAAGAAGTTCAGAAACTTCCTGAGGCGTAAAAAACTCTCCTCCGCTTTTGCCTGCACTTGATGCATACATACCCATCAAATATTCATAAGCATCGCCGAATGCATCTATTGAATGATCTTTAAAATCTCCAAGTTCAATATCAGCAATGCCGTTTATAAGTTTTATTAATCTTTCATTTCTTTTCAATACTGTAGGGCCTAATTTGTTGCTGTTTACATCTATATCATCGAAAAGACCTGCAATTTTTGTTTCGCTTTTTGTTCCTTTAGCTGAGTTTTCTATATCTTTAAATATTTTCTGAAGTCTTTCGTTTAGATTATGTTTTTCTTTGCTGTCTTCTTTACTGATTTTATTATTAGATTCTTTTCTTATATTTTCAAAAAGTTCGCTGGGATATATAAAAAATCCTTGTTCTGTTATAATATCAGCTTTTACATCTTCAACATCTTCATCTTTTAAATCCGCATAATTAAATTCTTTGTTTCCGGAATCCCATTCATTTTTATTTATATAATTTGCTAGATGTTCAGAAATATATCTGTAAAACAGCATTCCAAGTACATACTGTTTAAAATCCCAACCGTCGACACTTCCTCTTAAATCGTCCGCTATTTTCCATATTTTGCTGTGAAGCTCATCGCGTTGTATTATACTTTTATTATCAGACATTGATTGTACCCCGAACTATATAATTTTAGACTATTTTAACATAGTATATAATTTTATCAAGATTTACATATATTTTATCATATTATCATTAATATAAATTTAATAAAATAAAACCTATCAAAAACGTATAATAATTTTTAATAGTTATATACTTTAGCTAAGTAAAATTATAGCAATAATTAAAAATAAAATTTTTTTATATAGAAAAATTATATAATATATTATACTATAAATCCGTATTATAATTATGTAAACTTATTATTTAAGGAGAAATTGATGAAAAAATACAAACCTGAAACAAAAGAAGAATTAGAAAAATTAGTATATACTGACGGAATAAAACTTTATGATATAGATACAAGTCTTATAACAGATATGAGCGAGCTTTTTCATAACAGCACTAGAAAAGATTTTGAAGGAATAGAAGATTGGGACGTTTCCAATGTTGAAGATATGTCCTATATGTTTGCCCATATGAGTTATGATAGTTTTGAAAACCGTTCTAAAGCTAAGTTTAATCATAATCTTAATAATTGGAATGTATCGAAAGTTAAGCATATGAGCTTCATGTTTTATTATTGTCAGGATTTTAATCAGCCTTTAGATAAATGGGATGTTTCTAATGTTCAGGATACATTTAGAATGTTTGATAATTGTAAAAAATTCAATCAGCCTTTAAACAGCTGGAATGTATCCAATGTAACAAATATGAGCGGTATGTTTCAGGTAGCAGAAAGTTTTAATCAGCCTTTAGACAAATGGGACGTTTCAAAGGTTACAACTATGAGGGCTATGTTTAATTATGCTAAAGCTTTTAATCAAGATATAAGTAATTGGGATGTTAGTAAAGTTGAAGATATGGGTTATATGTTTAGTATATGCGTTAATTTTAATCAGCCTCTTAATGATTGGGACGTATCTAAAGTAAAAACTATGGAAGGTATGTTTAGAAATGCTTTCAAATTCAATCAGCCT
>NZ_CALXRN010000188.1 GCF_944390595.1 uncultured Brachyspira sp.
AAAGTTATCTTTAGAATTTATCGGTTATAGTTATGTTTACTTTATAAAAAAATTATGTTTATATAAAGGTTACATAATTAATTTATCTTTTTTATGAATATTAGTTTACATAATTATTTTTGTCAAGAAGTAAACATAATATTTTCGGTATTATTAATTGACTTTTTATATTTTTTTATTAAATTCAATATTTTTAAGCACTTGTTAGTAAGAGCTAACATTTTTTTATGAAATTTAGAACTAAATCCAAAGCGAAGCATACACTTTTTTCTCTTACTTCATCTCTGTTTCCTGTGAAGATATTTTTATATGCTTTAATATATCCATTTGCTGATAAACATATCCAAACTAACCCTACAGGCTTATATTCAGTGCCTCCGGAAGGTCCTGCAATACCGCTTATTGATATGGAAATATCACTATTCATTATCTTTCTGCTGTTCTCAGACATCTCTAAGACGCATTCTTCACTAACAGCACCGTATTTTTTTAATGTTTCCTCACTAACATTTATGATTTTATGCTTAATATCATTAGAATATGTTACAAAAGAACCTTCAAAACATTCTGAAGAACCGCTGATTGATGTAATGGAAGCTGCAAATAAGCCTCCTGTACATGATTCAGTTGATGTTATTTTTAGCCCCCTTGATGTTAATAATTTGACAACTTCATTAGATTTTTCTTTTATTTTGTTATTAATCATAAATATTAAACTCTTTATATTCAATTACATAAATAATAATATAAAACTATATTTTCATTGGTTTGTCAAAATATATAAATCAAATTATATTATGTTATTGAACTTTTTTATTAATTATTATATCATATCGGACAAATTAATGGGAAGGAAATATGAATAGAAGCATAACCATAGAAGGTATTAATATACCGTCAAGATTCTTTTTGGCTCCAATGGCAGGATATACTGATTATGTATTTAGAAGACTTTCAAGAAGATTCGGAGCAGGACTTCTTATAACAGAGTTGGTCAGTGCTGCTGCTTTAGCTAGAATGGTAAAAAAGACATACAGATATATGGAGCATAAGGATGATGAAGATCCTGTATCGCTTCAATTATTCGGAGCAAATGAAGATGATTATAAAAAAGCAATAGAAATAACAGATTTAACTGGTTTTTCATTTATAGATATTAATATGGGATGTCCTACCAAGAAAGTAGTAAAAAATAATGGAGGGGCCGGATTATTGTCCGATACTGATAAAATGCTATCTATACTAAAAGCTGTAAAAAGTGTTTCAAAACTGCCTGTAAGTGTAAAAATTAGGCTTGGACTAAAAAGAGGAGAAGGCGGAGAAATTGATAGAGCTTTGGCATTAAAAGAAAACGGAGCATGCTTTCTTACTCTGCATGGAAGATATGCAAGCGATTTATACAGAGGAACTGCAGATTGGGAAGCTATAGCAAAAGTTAAAGAGGCTTTAGGTAAAGATTATATATTAATAGGCAATGGAGATATAAAAAATAAAGAAGATGCCATAAAAGCTTTTGAAACATCAAATGTAGATGGAATAATGGTAGGAAGAGGTGCTATTGGAAATCCTTGGATATTTAGAGAACTTAATACAATATTTGATGATAACAATGAGTATGATAACAAAATTAATGAAAATGACAATTTAATAAATATTATAAAAGAACATGTAAGCGGATGCTGTGAGCTATACGGAGAAGTAAGCGGAATACATTTTATGCGTAAATTTATTATGAAATATCTAACAGGCTATAGAATGGAAAACAAAATAGAACTTATGAAATGTGAAAGTAAAGAAGAATTATTTAGAATATTAGATAATATAATAAAAAACTAAATATAAAAAGGCCTGCAATAAATACTGCAAGCCTTTAATTATCAATTAATTATACTATTCTTTTTTTACTAACTTCTTAAATTCATCAGCTAAGAATTGAACATCTGTACCAACTATAACCTGAACAGAAGTTTTACCAGGTTTTAATACTCCAGGGAAACTTTTCTTTATTTCAGCATCATTAATTATAGTATTATCTTTAACTTCTAATCTTAATCTAGTAGCACAGTTATCTATATCAACTATATTTTCAATTCCTCCCAACAAAGGAAGTAAAAGTATAGCTTTATCAGCATAAGATTTATTAGAAGCACCTACAGATACTTCTCCATCCTCTGCATCATCAGCATCATCTTCTCTTCCAGGAGTTTTAAGATTAAATTTTCTGATAGCAAAATCGAATATAACAAAATACAAAGCAAAAAATACTATACCTTGTATAATAAGCATATACCAATTAGTAGCTAATGGGTTTTTAGTAGATAAAAGCAAATCAATAAAACCAGCAGAGAATCCGAAACCAGCCATCCATTTGAAGCTTGCAGATATTATTAAAGATATACAAGTTAATAAAGCATGTATTAAATATAATACAGGAGCCACAAACATGAATGAGAACTCTATTGGTTCAGTAACACCTGTAAAGAAACTAGCAAAAGCAGCTGCAAGCATTATAGATTTAATTTTGTTTTTGTTTTCAGGCTTAGCATTCTTAATGAAAGCCAAACAAGCACCAACAAGCCCAAACATCATTATAGGGAAAAATCCTGCCTGATACATACCTGTAACACCTACTGTAGCTGTACCTGCATCTATAGAAGCCTGACCGCCTAAGAAATTAGGTATATCATTAATACCGGCAACATCAAACCAGAATACAGAGTTAAGAGCATGGTGCAAACCAACTGGAATTAAAAGTCTGTTAAAGAATCCGTATATACCAGCACCTATAGGACCAAGACTTATAATAGCTTCACCAAATGATACCAAACCTCCGTAAATAGCAGGCCAAATAACCATTAGTATGAAAGATACTACCATCATTACAACAGATGTAATTATTGGTACAAATCTTCTTCCGCTGAAAAATGCTAAAAATTCAGGTAATTTTACCTCAGCAAATTTATTATACAAACCTCCGGCTATAACACCGCAAAGTATTCCTATAAATTGGTTATTAATTTTAGCAAAACCAGCAGGTACTTGCTCAGCAGGCTTACTCTGTATCATAGCAACTGTAGCAGGTGCTAAAAGAGTTGTAACAACGAGAAAAGCAACTAAACCAGCTAAAGCAGCAGCACCGTTTCTATCCTTAGACATACCGAAAGCAACACCAATAGCAAAAAGTATAGGCATATTATCTATAATGGATCCGCCTGCCTTAATGAAGAAAGCTGCAACTGGACTTCCGCCGCCCCAACCATTAGGGTCTATCCAATAACCAATACCCAAAAGAATAGCTGCTGCAGGTAATACAGCAACTGGTACCATTAAGGATTTACCTATTCTTTGTAGATAATTAAACATATATCCTCCATAAAAATTCTAATTTTTTTCATATATAATATATGAAAAAATTTTCTATCTATATATAATTATATTACTTATTTTTTTATAATCAAGTATTATACGATTTATAAAAAATATTTTTTATATTTTTGTGATATTAAAAACAAATTAAATCATTTTATTAATACAAAATTAATAAATTTAATTATTCCGTGATTTTATATATACAATTATGTTCAATATATACTATAAATATTTTTTATACATATATAAAATTCTATTGCCCAATATAAAAATAAACATAATTAATTAAATTTTTAACATACAAAGTTATTTACTTTATAAATCTTTATGTTAAAATCGTAAAAGAAAGAATATGGAGGCATATATGGGTTTATTTTCTAAAAAAGTTGAAATAAAAAGTCCTATAAATGGGAAATTAGTAGATGTTACAGAAGTAAAAGATGAAGCTTTTTCAAGCAAGGCATTAGGAGACGGCATGGCTATTATTCCAAGCGATGGAAAAATTTACTCTCCTGTAGACGGCGAAGTTGTTACAATGGTAGATACTAATCATGCAATAGGATTATCATCTAAAGGTATAGAAATACTTATACACATAGGTATGGATACTGTAAAATTAGGGGGCAAGCACTTCAAAGCTCATGTTAAGGAAGGAGACAAAGTAAAAACAGGTACTTTATTAATAGAATTTGATAAAGAGGAAGTAGAAAAAGAATATGATATTACTTCTCCAATAATCATACCTAATTTTTCTGAATTAAAATCATTGGATAAAACAGAACCTAGAACTATATCTGCAGGCGATGTTATAATGATTGCTACAAAATAAATTTCACAAATTAAAAGAGGGATTAAAATCCCTCTTTTTAATAATCAAATAATTAATCTTTAATATCTTCTTTTAATTTTCTATAAAGAGTAGCTCTTTCTATACCTAATATTTTGGCAACCTGTGCTTTATTAAAATTATTTCGGCTAAGTAAATGATTAATATACATTTTTTCAAGTTCTTCTAAAGTAACATTTCCATCTACTACAAAATTATCTTCATGATTATTTTTTAATGCCCAATCCGGTATGTTGTTTTCATCAATCTTTCCGTCTTTACTCATAACAACCATAGTTTCAATAGTATTTCTTAATTCTCTTACATTTCCCTCCCATTGAAGAGATGATAATATTTTGTACACTTTCTTATCAACAGAAGTTATTTCTATAGAATGAACTTTTGAAAATTCTTTAATAAAATTATCTATTAAAAGAGGTATATCTTCTCTTCTTTCTCTAAGCGGAGGCATTTCTATCTTTATAACATTAAGTCTGTAATATAAATCTTCTCTAAACTTACCTTCTTTTATTTCTTCTGATAATTTTTTATTTGTAGCAGCAATAACCCGTATATCAACATCTATTGGGGTATTAGATCCTACCCTTTCAATCACCCTCTCTTCAAGCACCCTTAAAAGTTTAACCTGAACAGCCTGATTAATTTCTCCTATTTCATCCAAAAATATAGTACCTTTATTAGCAGCCTCAAATCTTCCTATCTTTTTATCAATAGCTCCTGTAAAAGAACCTTTTTCATGACCGAATAATTCGCTTTCCAAAACACCTTCGGAAAGTGCCGCACAGTTTACAGTTATATAAGGCTGTTTTGCTCTATCTGATATTTGATGAATAGCACTTGCCACTAATTCCTTACCTGTTCCGCTTTCTCCTTCTATCAATACAGTAGCTTTAGTTCTAGCAACCTGCTTTATCGCCTCATATACCTTTAATATCTTAGGACTATGGCCTATCATTCCATAAAAACTTTCATGATAATCTACACGTTTTTCTAAAGTTTCATTAGTTTTTTTAATATTCTTACTTTCTAATGCTCTAGCTATTATTAAAAGCATTTTATCAAGATTAAAAGGCTTTGTCATAAAATCATAAGCTCCAAGCCTCATCATCTCTACAGCAGTTTCTACATTACCATGACCGGTTAAAACTATTACAGGTATATGCTTATCAAATTCTAAAATATCTTTTAAAAATTCTTCCCCAGTTTTTTTAGGCATTTTTAAATCAGTTATAACTAAATCTATACCGCCCTTATAAACTGTCTCTATTCCCTTTTCTCCATTTTCTGCGGTTACTACCTCGTAACCCTCAAACTCCAATGACTTTTTAATTCCGTCTCTTATATTTTTTTCATCATCTATTACTAATATCTTAGGCATAATTTATAAATCCGTTTCCAAAAATTTTTGATTTTCCTGCTGCAATGGAAGTTTTATTATAAACTCGCTTCCTTTGCCGTATTCACTTTCTATTGAAACATTACCATTATGAGCTTCTATTATACGCACTACATTTGTAAGACCTAATCCTGTACCATGTCTTTTTGTAGTAAAATATGGTTCAAATATTTTATTTAAAGTCTCCTCCTTCATTCCGATACCAGTATCTTTTATGCTTATAACAGCATAATTATCCATAGTCTTTAATTTTATATAAATCTCTTTTTTCTTATCATCTGAATTATCTGTCATAGCATCTATTGCATTTTGTATTATATTAATTAATGACTGCTTTATATATTTAGCATCCAATTTTAATATTAAATTATCTTTATCAAATTTTATATCTATATTAATATTGTTTTGTTCTATCTCATATTTTAAAAATGAAACTGTAGACAAAATTAATTCATTTATATTAACATCTTCAATATCCAATTCCAATTTACGTACTGAAAATAAAAATGAATTAATAGTTTCTTCCAATCTTCCTATTTCTTCTTTTATGATGTCAGAATATTCTTTAAAATCCTTATAGCATTGACAATCATTATCCATATTCTTTTTTATTATCTTTTCTATAAGCTGAACATATATTGAAATAGATCCGAGCGGATTTTTTATTTCATGTGCAACTCCGGCAGCCAATGTAGTAAGAGAAGCTAATTGTTCTGCTCTTTTTAGTTTTTGACTGCTTTCATAAGTTTTTGTTATATCAAATGCCTTTATAAGTGTTCCTATTATTCTTCCGCTGTCTCCTATTGGAAGTATGGTTATCTGCAATATTCTTTCATTATCATTATCTTTTAATAATTTTGTTTCTGAATCATTTATGCTTATAAATTCTAATATGCTTTTACCTATATCATTATTATGCATATATTTTGAAAGCGATTTACCTTCTGAATTTCTAGGTATTGAAAATAAAAAACAAGCCTTTTTATTAATTTCCTGTATTATACCTTTATTATCTATTGCAATTATACCCTCTTCAAGATTTTCTATAATCATATTTTGAGAATATAAAAGTGTTGTAAGTCTTTTAAATACTTTTTTCTTTTCTATATCAGAAACTTTATCGAAATTCTGCAAAATTTTATCAAAAAACTGATTAGTTCTATTCATTCAATAAAGTATAATAAAAATATAAAAAACTTCAATAGCAAAAAATTACAGCAATTTATTATTATTAATGATACTGCCATAGTTATAATATCATATAAAACATTTTCTGTTACATAAATATATTAAGCAAAATAAGTATAAACTGATTACAAAACACAACATCTGCTAATGATGCCAAAGTCAATTGACAATACTAATTATTCTATTATAATTAAAAAACTTATAATTAAAAAAGTATAGGCATTATAATGAAAAAAATAGTTATTATATTAGCATCAAGAATAGGATCAACAAGACTTCCAAATAAAGCATTAAAACCTATGGCTGACTGCAGCAGTATGCTTGAGCTTATTATAAAAAGATTAAGAAGTTCTAAAATGGCAAATGATGTAATTGTTGCCACAGAAGAAAAATCTTATGATTCTTTTAAAAATATATTTGATAATCTTAAATGCAGTTATTTTGTAGGAAGTGAAGAAGATGTATTAGACAGATACACAAAAGCAGCTTTCAAATTTAATGCTGATATTATTGTGCGTGCTACAGGAGATAATCCATTAGTAAGTATAAAAGCATTAGATATGATTATAGATTATCATATAGAAAAAAATGCTGATTTAAGCCATTATGATTTACTTCCTTACGGCAGCGGAGTTGAGGTTATAAATTATGATGCTTTGAAATATGCTAATGATAATTCTAATGATAATTTTGAACATGAACATATTACTCAATATCATTATAGAAATCCGAATAAATTTAAAATAGAAAATCCTAAAGTAAGTAATGATTTTGCTATGCCTGAATTAAGAACGACAGTTGATACCATAGAAGATTACAATAATGTATGCTCCATATTTAAAAAATATAATAATGACATATATGTAGACGTTGATACTATAATAAGCGATATAAGAAATGGAAGATAATAAAAATAAATATTATGTTTATATAATACTTTGTGAAGATAACTCTTATTATACTGGTATTACTAATAATTTGATTAATAGGTTTAATAAACATAAAAAAGGAAAAGGTGCTAATTACACAAAATTCCGTAAACCTTTGAAATTTTTATCTGCTTGGGAAGTTGATAATGTTAATATTGCTTTGAGTATTGAACATTATATAAAAAGTAATGATAAAAAAACAAAAATGCTGTTTATAGAAAACAATAGACTTCTTAAAATTTACTATATAAGAGAAATGAAAAATAAAAAAAATTATAAATGTGATATAAGAATAAGAAGCATAAGTAAAAAAGATATAAATAAAATCAATAATAATATTTAAAAATATAAAATTTCATAAACTTATAATATATAGTATACTATAAAATGTTTACATTTTTAATTTTCATGGTAATATTTAAGTGTTAGGGTTTTCTATACATTTATAACAATACACTTATTTGTTATTATCATCATAAATTTAACGGAGTCTTACATGTTTAAAAAAGTAAGTTTGAAATTTCAAATTACGATTGCAATATTACTTCCTATTATATTAATTGTAATTATATCAAATCTGTTTATACAATTATATACTGGTAAAATAAGCAAAGATTTATCTTATAAAATATTAGAAGAAAGTTCTTCTAAAGAATCTAATAGCATAAAATATAATATAGAAAAACATTTATATAATGTAATGGGATTAAAAATAAATATAGAAAATCTTTATAGATCAGGTGTAAGAGACAGAGAAGTTTATAAACAAATAACATCTGTATTTTTTGATAATCTTCCTAAATCTATAAATGGACTTTCAATAGCTTTTGAACCTAATGCTATTGATAATGATGCTGATTATATTAATTCTGATAATTACAAATCAGCTAATGGAAGATTCAATTATTATATATCAAGAAACG
>NZ_CALXRN010000189.1 GCF_944390595.1 uncultured Brachyspira sp.
TGAATCAGCGTTTAAATCATCTACAAAAGAAGCTGTATCAGTAATTTTACTTTTGTCTGAGATGTTTAATTGATTAGCAACAACATCTTTAATTTCATCGATTAATGCCATTTTTAATCTCCTTAAAATCATAATATTTTTTTATTATAAAGTGCTTTTAAGCATCCTTACATACATAATTATTAATTACATTGACATTCCGCCATCAACTGCTATTACTTCTCCAGTGATATAATTACTCATATCTGAAGCGAGAAATAACACTAAATTAGCAACATCTTCAGGAGTTCCTAATTTCTTTAATGGGGTTATACTCATAATTCCTTTAACTGTATCTTCAGGTAAAGCATCTGTCATATCTGTTTGAATAAAACCAGGTGCTATAGCATTTACACGTATATTTCTAGGTGCAAATTCTTTAGCCATAGATTTTGTTATACCTATAAGTCCGGCTTTAGCAGCAGCATAATTAGCTTGTCCTGCATTACCCATTTTACCAATAACGCTGGATATATTAATTATTTTTCCTTTTCTAGCTCTTAGCATATTTTTTGCTGCTTCTCTTGAAGTATAAAAAGCTCCTGACAAATTTGTTGATAATACATCATTCCAAGCATTATCATCCATTTGTATAACAAGCATATCTTTTGTAATTCCTGCATTATTTACAAGAATATCAATAGACCCGAATTTTTCTATAGTTTTAGCAATTACATTTTTACAAGATTCGCTTGATTTAGCATCATGTTCTAAACCTAAAGTTTCTACATTATATGCAGATTTTATTTCTTCTGCAACACTTGATGCTTTATCAGAATTAGTAGCAGTTATTACAACATTAACTCCTTCTTTAGCTAAAGTTTCTGCTATTTTTTTACCTATTCCTCTGCTTGATCCTGTTATTATGGCTGTTTTATTTTTAAGATTTAAATCCATATCTATCCTTTCTGGTATATAAAAGATATATAATATAACAAAAATTTTTTTTATTAGTTAAATATCTATTATATTAAAACAAAATATAATAAATTTGTCAAGTAATTTTTATTAATTTAAAATTTTCGACTTTTTTGGTTTAAAAGTCGAAGTAGTTAGTTTCTACTATAATATTTATGTATTAATAGTTTAATTATTATAAAAAATAAAGCAGAAGATAAAATTACCTTCTGCTTTTATCTTACTATTATTTTATATTATTTGGCAGTTTTTTTATTTGTTTCTTTTTTAGGAGCTGCTTTTTTGGCAGGTTTTTCTCCTTTTATCATATTCATAGCAGATTCAATTAACTCTTTAGCCTCTTTTTTAGTTTTAGCTTCTGCTATAATACGTACAATAGGTTCTGTATTTGATGAGCGTACATGCAGCCATCCGTTTTCCAAATCTATTTTTATACCATCAATGGTTGTTATTTTTGATTTAGGATATTCTGCTTTTACTTGCTTTAAGAATTTATCTTCATCTATTTTTGCAACTTCTATTTTTTCTTTAACTATTTCATATTTTGGTATTTCATTAACAAGTTCTGTTATAGTATTTCCTGTTGCTGCCATTAATTCTAATATCAAAGCTATACCTAAAAGTGAATCTCTTCCGGGAGTTACAGCAGGAACTATTATTCCTCCGTTTCCTTCGCCTCCAAAATATAATTTATTTTTTACAACATGAGAAGAAACATTTATTTCTCCTATTTTTGTTCTGTCAACTGAGTAGCCTTTTTCTTTAGCTAAATCATCTATCATTCTTGATGTAGAGAGATTAACAGCTGCATTTCCTTTTCCTACAAGCCATAAATATTTAGCACATAAAGCCAAAGTATATTCTTCGCTTATAATTGTACCGTCATTAAGAACTATAGCAAGTCTGTCAGCGTCTGGGTCTTGAGTAAAGCCTATATTAACCTTATTTTTTTTCACTAAATCAGATAAACTTTTCATGCTTGCTGCTGAAGGCTCTGCTACATGGGCAAATTTTCCTGTATGTTCTTTATTAATGGATATTTCTTTAACACCTAATGCTTTTAATAAAGGAGGTGTAGCAAATAAACCTGTTCCATTAACATAATCACATGCTACTTTGAAATTAGCTTTTTTTATTTTTTCTACGTCTATCCATCTTAAAATGCGTTTTATATGTTCATCTATGGCATTATCTATTTTTTGATATGTTCCTGTTTCCAATGCTTTAACAAATCTTGATGATTTTTTATCATAAAGTTTCATAAGTTCATTAACAGATTTTTCATCTAAGAATCTTCCTTCCTTTCCTATTAATTTTAAAGCATTCCATTCTATAGGATTATGGCTTGCTGATATCATTATACCGCCATGTATTTTTAACTTTTCAACCATATATAATGCAGTTGGTGTAGGTGTTATTCCTATATCTATTACATTTATTCCTGATGCCATTAATGTTGAAACTACAGCATTTAATATAGATTCTCCTGTTATTCTTGTGTCTCTTGCTACCAAAATTTTTGCTTTCTTTGGGAAGAGACATGCAAATGCAGATGTATAATCTACAATTGCTCTTATGTCTAGTCCGTCCCCGATTATTCCTCTTATACCTGATATGCTTGTTTTTAATGTAGGCATTTAAAACTCCTAAATATATGTTTATTTATTATAATAATCTTAAAATACAATCAAATGTAAAATATGATAAATATATTTTTATTTTAACAGTATTATTATAATTTGCAATTATTAATTTTTATGACTTGTTATTCTATTCATACAGTTTTTATATTCTATAATGAAATTTTTTATATCTAATATATTGATATAATGGTCTTCTGATATTTTTACTGATCTTATTTTATTTAATTCTTTTTCTACTAATTTTAGATCATTAATATTAATTATAGTTTTTATATCATTTACATTATATAATAAATTTATAGAATTTGTATCTTTTGGCAAAGTTTCTGTTTTTAACATATAATATAAAGTTATTATTAATTTTGGTATTATTTCATCTGTGTGCAGTACTATTGTTTTTAATACAGTATTTCTTATTTTCATGCTTACCATTTTTATGTAATAAAGTTTTAAAGATGGTTCATGCTCCATGGCATCTAATAATTCTTCTCTTTCTAATACTTTTATTAAAGAATCCTCCAATATTATAGCACTTGTTGATAATGCTTGATATTTGCCTATAGGTTTATATCCGTCAATAATATTACTTTCTGAATAAATTGCTCTGGTAATTTTTGATGTGAATTTATTATATTATATATTCCAACTTTTCCTGATTGTATAATATATAATTTGTTACTTGCCTCTAGTTCTGTATATATACAATATCCTTTCTTGTAACTAAATGTATTATTTCCCATTGCCGTAGGTTCTGATATAGGAGTTAAACTTGATAATTGATTTTTGATTTCATTTTCGCTTTCTGGAAACAACTCTATACATTTTTTATATAATTTATAAGATGCATCATCAAAACCATTTTTTTTATATACTTCTGCCATTTTTAATACATCATCTTTGGAACTTATGAATATACTGTTGTTATGATTATTTGATAGCGACATATAGTATTTACTGAGCCACATTTCCAATGATGTATCTAAATATCTGTCTATCTTTACCATTAAATCTTTGCTTTCTATATTGACTATATCTTCTATTTTTATTTCCATTACTTCGGTATCTTCTACAGCTTTTACATTATAGAAATATGGCTCATTCAATACAGCATTTACCAAACCTAATATATTGCCTTTATTAAACTCTATATTATAATCAAAAGTACCATAAGAAATAGCCTTTCCTTTTGTAATTACATAGAAAGAATCTTTAGGGTATTGATTTTTTATATATATGATAGATGATTTTTGAAATGATAAAGTATTATATTTTCCCATAATTTAATATCCATTTATTTATATATCATGAAATTTGCAGTTTATTGAATGATCATTTACAATTCCTATTCCTTGCATGTAGCTGTAAATGATTACACTTCCTACAAATTTAAATCCCCTTTTTATTAAGTCTTTACTAATTTTATCAGATAATTCATTTTTTGCTGGTATTTCAGAGTTATCTTTTAGTTTATTATCTATTTGTTTATTATCGGTAAAGCTCCATATATATTTGTCAAAACTTCCAAATTCTTTTTGAACTTCAATAAATTTTTGAGCATTTAATATAAGAGCATTAATCTTTCTTTTATTTCTAATAATGCCTTTATCATTAAGCAGTTCTTCTATTTTTTTATTATCATATTTAGCTATCTTTTTATAATCGAAATTATCGAATGCTTTTCTCATATTTTCTCTCTTATCAAGTATGCATTTCCAACTAAGCCCAGCCTGCATACCTTCTAATATCAGCATTTCAAATAGCTTCCTTTCATCATGGCATATTCTGCACCATTCTTCATTATGGTATTTTATTTCTATTTCTGTTTTAGCCCATTTACATATTTCATCCATAGTTATAATTCTTTCCTTATTTTGTTTAATTCATAATATTCATTCTATATTTATCGAAGCTTCATAATCATCAACTTTAATATTATAATTTCCATTTTTTAAGTTTGAAGAGTAGTTATCTCTTTCTCCAAATATATTGACTATTTTCTCTCCATTATACTCTATTACACACCAATTTTTTATATTGCTTATATTAATATAGTATTCATCATTGCTTTTATATATTTCTATATTTTTATAAACATAAATATCTTTTATATTTTTATCATCAGTTCCTCTTGAAGCTAATGGAGTTAATGCAGTAAAATAAAGCATATAATCAATTATACCGTTTTTAATATTAATAGTTGATTTCATTTTTGATTCTTTGAACATATCAGAATCTTTTACATTTTCCATAAGAAATAAATCATTTTTTAAAGAGCTTACTTCTTTTTGTAAATCTGTATTTGATTCAAGCTCTTTTAAAAAATCATCGGATACTTTGATGCCATTAACATAATTTATAATTTCTTCTTCTGTGTAATTATATTTGCTCATATTATAAATCCAATAAATTATTAAAATGTTCTTTCAAATTAGTTTTTATTTTGTTTATAATTTTTGTAACTGCATTGCTTGTAATATTAAAAAGTTTTGCTATAAAATCATAAGGAACATTTATTTTTATAGAATGCAGTTTTTTTATATAATTTTGTTTTTTGCTCGCTAAATGTACAGTGAAAATTCCCTTTCTATTATTTTCAGATATTTGAGCATTCACTTTAGCTATTCTGTCCTGCTGTTTTATTATTTCATTATATTTATTTATATAAGTTGATCTTGCCTTTTCTATTATGGAATATGCTTCCTCATATCCTATATTAAAATATTTCATAATAGGAGATGCTATTAAATTTATAAATAATTCCAAATTATGCATAAAGAATGCCAAAGAATCTCTGTCATTAAATTCTTTTTCTATATAGTTAAACATTTTTAATGCAATATTTTCTATGTTTATTTCTTCATTATAGTTTTCTGTATATTCGTTTATAGAATATGATTTAGTATCATAAAGTACATCATGAAGTGTTAATGAATCTCTATTGCATAATGGGGCATCTATTGATATTTCTTTTTTATTATATTTATTTTTTCTTTTTTTGTAATCTATAAAATTCAAATAATGACTTCTTAATGTATATGTAAACCATGTTATAAATTTAGCTTCTGTTTCATTGTATTTTAATATTATATTTCCTATCCTTTCAATATAATATGAATAAAACTCTAAAGCATCATTATGATAAATACCGAAAACTTTTCTTGGATAATTGTATATATAATTAGATAAATGATTATTAATTTCTTTTAAAGATTCAATACTTCTAGTTGCTTTATATTCATTCACAGCTTTTTTTATAAACTCATCATCAATCATTATAATCCTCGTATTTAAGTATATTGAAAAATATTTCTTTCATTCTTTCATCTTTTATATTTGATTCTTCTATAACATTATCAATCCATTCTTTATGTTCTTTAGTAATGATTTTATTCTTTTTTATGCTTTCTTCTGGTTTATTATTATAATTATTATTTACTTCTCCTATTCTTGTTTTTAATTCAACTACTTCTATATTAGTTTCTTTTTTTATATTTTTGAATATATTTGTTCTATTCATAAATATTTCATTAGCCCATACATTATCTTTAACAATTATTGTTAATATACCATTTCTGAAGAATGAAGGATAACATATTTTTGAAAGTACTTCTCCTATAATATCATCCCATTTTTGTGATATTTTAATGTAATTAGATAAATTGATATTATGATATAGTTTTCTATTTGAATATTCTTCCAAAGTATTTTTTATTGTATGCATATAATAATCCCTAAGCTATATAATATAATAAATATTTATATTATCAATATTAATTATTAGTAGAATTATCTTTTTGCATATTTGTATTTCCGCTTTCTTGAATATTTGTATATGAAGCATTATTTATAGTGTTTGTATTAATTGTATTAGTCGCATTAGTCAAAGAATTATTGCTGATAATACTGTTTTCGTAATTTTCTAATTCTATAGGCTTAGCTTCTATATCTTCATTATATTCCATTATATTATTTTGATTTGTTGATACTGTTTCTGTTGAATTGGTATTTATTCCAAGTATTGTTCTTGCTCTAATTATAGAATCATGCAATCCTTTGTATTTAGGGTCTAATTTGTATGCTGATTCATATACATCAAGTGCTGAACTGTAATTTTTATCTCTTTCATAAGTTGCTGCTAAATTAACCATATATACTATATTATTTGGACTATAAACTGTTGCTTTCAAAAATGATGATTCTGCCTGTTTATAATCTTCAACATATAAATATAATAGTCCTAAAAAATTATTCATATAAGCATCATTAGGCTTTAAACTTATAGAATGTCTTATAGAGTCTATTGCTTGATTTGTATTTCCTAGTTTATATAATGCATATCCTTTTTGAAAGTATAATTTAGGAGAAAATCTATTTACTATGATTCCGTTTCTCGATACTCTAAGCATATTTGTATAATCTTTTAAATACATATATGCATTTGCTAAATTCTCAAAATATTCTATTTTTAGAATAGGGGAGTTCTCTATTTCATATTCAAATAATTCCGCTGCTTTAGAATAATTTTTTGCTTTATAAAAACGATATGCATTTGCTAAATTATCTTTATTGTATACAAAATCATTATTAGTTTGAGAGTATAATGAAATATTTATTAAAACAAAAAAAATTAAAATTAATGTATTTTTAATTGGCATCTTTTTTGAAGCTTTGCAGTCTAAAGTCATTTATCATTGCACTAGCATAGGCGATAGTTGCATCATACATTTCTTCTTTTTTCTTGCCTTTAAAAAATTTATAAACTCTAGGAGACTGAACATTCAAATAATCAGGAAGTACAATCTCTCCGTCATTAGCTATTTTTAATGCTATTGATTTTATATTATTCATTTTTTCTATAAAAGCATGTAGGAAGAAGCCAGATTCTTTAAGTATAAATTGTTCTGCTCTGCTTGAATTTTCTCCATTATTTAATGCAAAAATATAATCAGCGAATATTTGAGGTACTTTAGTTTCCCCAACAGGTATGATGAATTTTTGAAATTGATTATCATAATCTTTTATTGCAGTTTCAACTACATAATCGCTTGCTGGTCCGCATAGGAAGAATCTAATAACAGAAAAACAATTATACAATTCTTTAAAAGCACCATATAAATGTTCTATCTCTTGATCAGCTTTAGGATGCATATCTTCTAAAGGGTATTTTTCCACAGCACTTTTAAATTTTTCTATCATGTTATCAACTTTATTCATGAAAGAATTTTCTTTAGCTTTTTCTTCTTCCGCTTTTTTTCTTTGGCGTTCTAATTCTCTATCTCTAAGCGTTGTTTTGATATCTTCTAGTATTTTTATTTCAACAATTAAGAAATTTGATATATCCTGTCTGTTTTGCAATGCTTCTCTGTATCTGTCATTGAAACTATTAACATTATATATTTTATTGCCGTATTTCTCAGCACCTTTTTCATAATCACTTCTTATTCTAGCTAAAGTTGCATTAATTTCTTTGTCACTTAAACCAGCCATAAAAAATACTCCTTATAAAAAATACTCTTAACTGTTATCGAAAAATATTGTTAATAAATTATACAATTTTTTTTAAATAAATCTAGTATAAAATATTATAGTTATATTATTGTATTTTTTAAAGAGTTATAATTTTTAGTTTATATATTATTTATCTATCATTATATTTAATATTTCTATATCAGTACCTTTCATACCTTCTTTAGCCATTCTTCCTATGCTGTCTATGGTGGCTTCTATATCATCTTTTACAAGTCCGTCTCCTGATTTGAATACTTTTCCATCTTTTGCTAAATTATAAGCTAGTATTCCGCAATCAACAGCTTCAGAAATTTTTGAGGCACAAGAAGCTTTAGCACCATCGCAAACCATACCGCCTATTGTACATAATGCATTTGTTATAGTATCAGATATTATATTATAGTCAGCATCATGCAAATAAGCAATACCGGAAGCAGCTCCTGTAGCAGCACAAACGACACCGCAGAAAGCAGATAATTTTCCAATATGTTTTTTTTGAAGTATAGCTATTAAATTTGATAAAACTAATGCTCTGTATAATTTCTCTTTAGATACATTCATATATTTAGCATATTCTATTACAGGTATTGATACAGTTATTCCTTGATTTCCGCTGCCTGAATTAGTTACTACCGGCATAGGACATCCTCCCATTCTGGCATCAGAACCAGCAGATGCGTATGCTTTAGCTTTGTTTCTAACATCATCTCCATAATATTTAAGAAGTGTTCTTCCTATAGATGATCCATATTCATTTTTTATTCCTTCTTCGGATATTGCTGTATTCATTTCTATTTGTCTTGATATAATCTCTCTAATATCTTCTATATTAACTTCATTAGCAAAATTTAGTATTTCTTTTATTTTTAATGATTCTCTGTCAGCTAATTCTTTATCACTGCTGGCATTGTCAGATGTGAATATTTCTTTTCCATCTTTAATGATTTTAGTTATATTTGTATGTGCATTTTTTATTTCAATACAGGAAAATGTATTTTTATATTTTGCTTCTATTATAATATGTAAATTTTCAGAACCTTCTATTAAATCACATGTACAAAAACCGTTTTTTACAAGTTCTTTAGTTTTATCAATATCTTCTTGTTTAACAGTGGATAATACTTCAAGATTTCTGCTTGAATCTCCTCCTATTAATCCTAAAACAGCAGCGATATCAATTCCTTTTAATCCATTAGAATTAGGAACAGTTACACCTTTGACATTTTTAATAATATTTCCGCTGCATTTTACTACTATGGAATCAGGTATTTCTCCTATAATATCTCTTATTTTTGCTCCGGCATAGGCTATTGCTATTGGTTCTGTGCAGCCTAATGCTGGTACTAATTCTTCTTTTAAAATATCTATATAATTATTATATAATTTATTATCCATAGAAATAGTCCTCTAATTTAGAAACTGTAAATTATTATATTACTCTTTATTATCAAAATCAATATTTTATATCTAATTTTTTAAAAAAATTACGATTTATTAATATTTAACTGTAATATTTTATTTATGCTATTGATTTTTTTTCATTTTATGGTATTTATAACAGATAAATTTTGAGAGAAGTTAACTATGATACCTAGATTACATTTAAAAATAGTAGCAAGATTTAGAGAAGTTTTTGGTCACAAAGGTGATACAAAGTTATATTTTTCACCAGGCAGAGTAACTATTATAGGCGAGCTTATAGATTATTCTGGAGGCGATACTATAACTGCTGCAGTAGACAGAGGTACTTATATAGTAGCTAGAAAAAGACCGGATAATAAGATTAATATATATGCTCATTCTTTTAAGGCTAAAAAATCATTTACTTTAGATGAATTAGAAAAGAATAAAGAAGATGAATGGGCTGTTTATTTTAAAGGTGTATATTCTGTACTTATAGAAAATGGATATAAAATACATGGTATGGATTTATTTGTGTATACTGACTTGCCATTTAATACATCTTTAGCATCTTCAAGTTCATTATGTGCTTGTTTAACTTATGCAGCTCTAGATATAAATAATATAAAAGATATTGAACCTTTAGATATGGCAAAATTGTCATATGAAGGGGAAAGAAAATATGCATCTCATAGAACATCTTTAAGCGATCATGCGGCAATTTTTATGGGAAAAGATAATACATTGTTCTTTTTTAATATGAGTTCGCTTAAATATGAATATTTTGATTTTAATATGGGCGATTATTGTATGGCTGTTGTTAACAGTAATAAAAAAAGAACTTCCAGCGATAGCGAATATAATGCAAGAAGAAGAGAATGTGAGAATGCTTTAAAAAAATTAAAAGAGAAAAAACCAAATTTAAAATCTTTATGCGATTTAAAGCCTAAGGATGCTGATTTCATTAAAGAGACTTTGCAAAATAAAGAACAAAGACGTGCTTTATATGTTTCTTCAGAGCAGGATAGAGTAAATCAGGCTGTAAAGGCTATTAAGAAAGGTTCTATTAAGGATTTAGCAAATTTAATATCAAAAACGCATGACGGATTAAGTAAATTGTATGAAGTTTCTACTGCAGAGTTAGATATTTTAGTAGAAGAATCTCTTAATATGGATGGTGTTTTAGGTGCTAGAATGATAGGTACAGGTTTCGGCGGCGGAGTTTTAATATTACTTAAAAAAACAGAAGTTGAAAATGTTATAGAAAATTTATATACGCATTACAAAGAAAGAACTAGAAGAGATGCTGATGTTTATATACTTAAGTCATCTAATGGTACTAGGATATTACCTACAGAAGAATAATTTTTGATTAAAAAAATTAATTTTTAATAATAAATTAGGAAAATTTATGACATTATCTGAGATTAAAAATTCAGTAGCAAATATTAAAGAACAATCGGAAGTATTAAGGGGGTATCTTTGACCCCGATTCTATTTATAAAAGAATAAAAGAGATTGATGAAATATCTGCCAAAGATGATTTTTGGAATGATAATATAGCAGCCCAAAAATTAATGAAAGAAAGAATGCTTCTTCTTGATAAAATAGAGCCTGTTGAAAACCTAATAAAAAACTCTAATAATATATATGAGCTTGTTGAAATGGCTATAGAATCCGGCGATACAGAAATGGAGAAAGAGCTGGAAGGCGAATATATAGAGCTTCAAAAAGTTTTTGATGAGTTAGAAACTAAAAATTTATTTTCTGGGGAATTTGACAGCAAAAATGCATATCTTACATTAAATGCAGGAGCCGGCGGTACAGAAAGCTGTGACTGGGCTTCTATGCTTTCAAGGATGTATGTACGTTTTTGTGAGAGGCATGGTTTTACAGTTGAAACTACGGATGAACTTCCTGGTGATGAAGCAGGAATAAAGCAAATCAGTTTTTATGTACAAGGTCTTTATGCTTATGGTTATTTGCGTTCTGAAATAGGTGTACATAGACTAGTGAGAATATCTCCTTTTGATGCTAATGCTAAGAGGCATACTTCATTTGTAGCTGTAAGCGTTATGCCGGATATAGATGAAGATATTGAAGTTGAAATTAACCTTGCAGATTTAAGAATAGATACATACAGAGCTTCCGGAGCAGGCGGTCAGCACGTAAATAAAACATCATCTGCTATAAGAATAACTCATATTCCTACAAATATTGTTGTACAGTGTCAGGCTGAAAGAAGCCAGCATAATAATAAAGATATGGCTATGAAAATGTTAAAGGCTAAACTTTATCAGCTTGAAAAAGAGAAACTGGATAAAGAAAAGCAGAAAATAGCAGGTGAAAAAACGGATATAGCTTGGGGTAATCAGATTAGAAGTTATGTATTTCAGCCTTATCAGATGGTAAAAGACTTAAGAACAGGACATGAAAGCGGAAATATGAATTCTGTTATGGATGGAAATATAGATGAGTTTATATCTGCATATCTAAAACAGCAAATAAAAAAGTAAAAAATGGTTCATTTTGTTTTTTTATGTAAATAAAATTTTATAATATTATGTTACTTATTGACATTTTTAGACATAGATTGTATAGTGTAGATATATAAAAAATGGAGAATATTATGTTTAAAAAGATTACACTTATCTCTGCTATGATATTAATTTTAGCAGTTGCTATTCCTAACAAAGCACAAGCTGCTTATTCTGACGGTGCTGCAATAGGAGCTTCATTATTTTTTGGATATCCTAATCAGGGTTTAGCATTAGTAGGTCAGTTCGATGGTGTTCCTTTGATGTTTGGTGTTCAAGCTGTAGCAGGTTTATTCAATCCTTATTATCAATATTTCGGTGTTGGTTTAACTATGGATTGGTGGGGATTAAAAATACCTTTGGGTCAGGCTGGTGAGTCAGATGTTCACTTCTATTTAGGGCCAGGACTTGCTGCTGATTTTGCTTTTGGTTCCCATGGTATATGGTCAATTAATGCTGGTTTAAGAATGCCTATAGGTTTTTCTTTCTTAATTAAACAAAAATGGGAAATATTCTTAGAGCCTGCTCCTACTCTTAACGTTTTACATGCTGACGGAGACGGAGTTTCAATACTTGGTATATACCTTGGAGACAGAGGAGACAGAGACAGATGGTATTTCGGTCATTTCTTGCACATAGCATTCCAAGTTGGATTTAGATATTGGTTCTAAATTTAATAAGTTTTATTTGAAAAATTATAGCCTCGTTTAATTACGGGGCTTTTATTTGCTTTACTTTTTTACATTATTTTTTATATTTTTAAATAAAATATTTTGGATTTATAATTATTATGACTAAAAAAATAATCATATATGTATTTATGATAATATCCTTTACATCAGTTTTTAATAAATTATACTCTTTTTATCCTAATGGAGAAAGTGCAGGATTTTTTATAAGAGCTGGTTTTCCAACCCAAGTATCTTTGGGGGTGACAGGTAAATTTGATGTTGTTCCATTCATGTTTGGAGGAATACTTAATATAGGTCTGTCATCAACAGGATTTGCATTTTTCGGACTCAGTGCCAGTGCAGATTGGTGGGGATTAAAGCATAGATTAGGAATGCTTGGGGATTCTCATGTTTGGGTATATTTTGGGCTAGGTTTAGAAGGTGTAATGGAATTTGGAAATAATTACTGGAATATAGAAGCAAATGTTAGAGTTCCTTTAGGTTTTTCATTTCTATTTAATAGAGATTGGGAAATATTTTTGCAGATTACTCCTGGCTTGAGTGCTTTGGCTGTTGGTAATGATGGATTTAGAACTTTCGGATGGTATCCAAAGAGCAGCGGATGGACATTCTCCAAGTTTTTTAGATTTTATGGAGATTTTGGATTTAGGTATTGGTTCTAATTTTAGCACTATAATATAAAAATGGGTATTCAAATATTTATGAATACCCATTGTTTTTATGAAGTTTATCACTAGCAATAATAATAATTCTTATTTTTTATTAGCTTTTCCTGTTATTAAAGGCATATAATCAAAAAATGAATATATTGTTATTATTGTCACTATTAATAAACTATAATATGTTATTTGATTATAAGGAAGAACTATATCTGTATGTTTCAATATTTTTATAAGAAATATGATAATTACTGCAGCTGCTCTTGATGCAGTTTTTAATTTACCGCTGAATTTAGCAGCAACAGCAAAACCTCTTAATCCGCCTAAAATCCTTATGAACATTGAAAACATATCTCTATAAAGTGAAATTATATACATCCATATAGGCATAGAACCTTCGTATAAAAATATTGTAAACATTGTTATATGAAATACTGTGTCAGCAAATGGATCAAGCACTTTACCTAAATCGCTTACCAAATTTAATTTTCTAGCCATAGCACCGTCTAAAGCATCTGTTATTTCCAGTACTATAAGAAATATTAATGCTAATACTGCACTTATCATAGAATTATAAAAATATAAAAATATAACAAGCGGAGACAAAACTATTCTGCTAATACTTAGTAAATTAGGTATTTGCTTTTTCATAAATTACTTCCTTTTTTAATAAATATTTTTATTAAAATTATTGCTGCTGTATATTTTCATCCAATCTCATACTGTCTTCTGTTTCATCAGTATAAGGATCATTTTCCATATTAGCTTCTTTTTCATCTTCTTCTGTTTTTATATAATATTCTTTTCCGCGCATAGCAGCATTGTATATAGAATAGTCAGCTTCATATATTATACCGCTTTCTGGTTTTATGTATACTTTGCCATCATTATTATCATAAACTAAAGCATATTCTTTTTTTGTATTATCTTCCATAAATATTGTAATTGTAGCATCAGGAATTTTGAATAATCTTTCTAAATATTTTTTCATATTGTCATCATTAACAAATCCAGTTGCTTTAACCAAAGATAATGCTTCGTAGTCTCTGTATGCTCTATCTAAGCTTATTTCTTCTTCTATTCCTTCAACAACCCAATTAGTTCTATTTTCTTTCTTTATAACATTTGTATAATCTTTTATATTGCTTTCAACTCTTACAACAGAATCTATATATATAGGCTTATCAAATATTATCTTATCTCTTAACATATCAATAGTTTTTTTAAGTGCCTCTATATATATAAGCTCAACACTGAAATATTCATCATTATATTTTACATAGTATCTTTCTTCATCTGCTGTCTTATTTCCTACAAATATTTTATATTCTTTATCTCCTTCCCAAACTGTAAATTCATTGCTTGGATTTTCAAGTCCGAATGATTCAATTTCAGTAAGATTTGTTATAATCATATCAATATTCAAAGTATTAAAGTTTTTAACATTAGCAAAAGCCTCTAATTGGTCTATTTTATAATTATTAGAAGGAGATGTTACTTTCCAAATTTCATCTATCTTTTCTACTATTATTGGCTCTTCTGAATATCTTAATTCATATTTTGTTACATTTGTTTCATTAAGTTCAAAAATCTGAGTTCTTGGTTTATTTGCCTCAGTTTCTATACGTTTTTGTTTTGTGGTGAAAAATGCTATAACACCTATTACAGCTAATACCACAAGAAGAATTATAATTTTTGTAACGTTCTTATTCATTTTTTTATCCTATTTTTTTATTTTGATTTTTTATATCGTAAATTATTTTCTATTTTCCAGCATAATATTAGCCAAATATAAAAATATAACAGTAACAGATAAGAAATAAACAATATCTCTTAAATCTAATACTCCTCTTGCAATGTTGGCAAAATGATAATCTCCGCTAATAACTTCTATAATGTTAACTATAGAAGGAAAAAGCAGAGTTAAATATCTTAAAAACATGTTCAAAGATATCATAATTGCAAGCCCTACAATTAATGCTACTATTTGATTTTTTGTAGTAGATGATGCAAATATTCCTATAGCACATAAAGCCATAATAAGAAATACGCTTCCGATATATCCAGCAATAACAGGTCCTAAGTCTAATCTTCCCAAAAATATTAATGTTATAGGGTAGAGTATAGTAGGTACCAATGCAAAAAGCATAAATATTACAGCAGAACAGAATTTTCCTAATATAATTTCTAATGATGAAACTGACTGGGTGCTTATAAGCTCATAAGAACCGCTTGAAAACTCGCTTGATAATAATCCCATAGTTATAGGCGGTATTATTAGTGATAGAATCAAAGGCAGTATGCCGAAAAAATCCTGCATATCATTCTGCTGAAGTATAAAAAATCTTGAGAAAAAATATACCCCGCTTACTATCAAAAATATTGCTGAAAATATATATGCTATTGGAGAAAAGAATATATGTCTTAATTCTTTTTTTAATATAATATTTGATTTATTTAATGAAAAAATGTTTTCCACTTATTTGTCTCCTTTTGTTAATGTATGGAATACGGCTTCTAAATTTTGTTTTTCTTTTGTCATTTCATATATTATCCAATCAGTATTTTTTATAAATTTATAAATCTTTTCTCTAGGTTCTTCATCATTGGAAAATACAATAATATCTTTTAGATTACCGTTATCTTCAATTTGAACATCATAAACATTTTCTATAGTTTTTAATTTTTCTATTATTTTATTATTATCATCATTAGTTTTTACAGATAATTTTATTCTTGTTGATACTATATTTTCTTTAGTTGTATCATTTAAACTCAAGTGTTTAGGATCAGCATCTGCGATAACATTTCCTTGATTTATAATAATAGCTCTTGAACAAGTAGCTTCAACTTCGCTTAATATATGAGTTGATATAAGAACAGTTTTTTCTTTTCCAAGTTCTTTAATAAGCTCTCTAATTTCTACTATTTGGTTAGGGTCAAGTCCGTTAGTAGGTTCATCTAATATAAGTATTTTAGGATCATGTATAATAGCTCCTGCAATACCTACACGCTGCTTATAACCTTTTGAAAGCTCTCCGATTGACTTTGATATAACATCTTTCAAACTGCATGCTTCTACTACATAATTAAGTCTTTCTGTTAATCTGCTTCTCTCAAGTTCCTGAATTTCTGCCATATAAACAAGGTAATCAAATACGCACATGTCATCATAAAGAGGTGCTGATTCCGGCAAGTATCCTATAACCTTTTTGACCTCTCTTTCATTGTTTAATATGCTTTTACCGTCTATAATAGCATTACCGCTTGTAGGTGAAAGATAGCATGTTAATATTCTTAAAGTAGTAGACTTTCCGGCTCCATTAGGTCCAAGTATTCCTACAATTTCTCCTGCATTTATTTCAAAACTTACACCTTTTAAAGCATGAAAATCACCATAGTATTTATTCAATTTCTCTACTGATATCATTTTATTCCTTTTGATTATGTTGATAAAAAATATAATATAAGTACAAAACATTATAATATATATAAAGTAAAAAAACAATTATAAAATTGTAAAATAAAAGATGTTCGAAATATATTGTATTTATTGTATATACATATAAGTATATATTTAAACTTATATGGCATAATTAATATAGTATATTGCCATTAATGATATTATTATTATAATTATAAATATGACAAATTAAAGGTGCTATATATGGATTTGAACAAAGAAAAAATAAACAGCATTATTAAAAAACTTTCAGAAGGACTGTATGAAAAAGAGGATATCATATCATTTACTTTTTTATGTGCTTTGGCTGGAAAATCAGTATTTTTATATGGTCCTCCTGGAACTGCTAAAAGTTTAATAGTAAGAAGAATAGCTTCAGCTTTTAAAGAGTCTAAATATTTTGGTCAGCTTATGAATAGATTTACTACTCCTGAAGATGTATTCGGTCCTGTAAGTTTGTCTAAATTAAAAGAAGATAAATTTGAAAGACAAACAGAAGGTTATTTACCTAAAGTTGATTTTGTATTTTTAGATGAAATTTGGAAAAGCAGTCCTGCAATATTAAATACATTGTTAACTATAATAAATGAAAAAATATACAGAAATGGAAGTGTTGAAGAAAAAGTACCTTTAAAAATATTGGCAGCTGCAAGTAATGAGACTCCTCCTAAAGGGCAGGGACTTGATGCTATGTATGACAGATTTATAATGCGTTTATTAGTTAATCCTGCAGAAGATATAGATAATTTTAAATCATTGATAGTTGATAAAGATATTGATTTTAATGCTGATTTAGATGAAGAAGATAAAATATCTGCAGATTATTTGTAAAGTTTAAAAAGCAATATAGAAGAAGTGGAAGTTCCTTCTAATATTATCAACATTATAATTTCTATAAAGAATGAAATAGATGAATATAATAACGGCAATAATGAACCTATTTATATTTCTGATAGAAGGTGGAAGAATATTGTTTATATATTAAAAGCTTCTGCATATTTTTCAGATAGAAGAGAAATACTTCCTACAGATTGTTTTTTAATTTCTAATTGTATTTGGACATTGGAAGAAAATATTAAAGCTGTTAATAGCATAGTGAAAAAATCTATAATGCGTTTTTTGAATGATGATATTGATGAATTTAATTATGATAAAATATATGATGAAGCAGAAGAACTTAAAACAAATATAGATAAAGATTCTATAAGTGACAGAGATGAATATGAAAATGAAATTAATATAAATGGTAAAAAGTATTTTGTTATAGATGTATTTTATGAATATAAAAATACGTATGTAAATAATAGTATGAGCAGTGTAAAATTTTATATTGAAATTGATAAAATGAATAATAATACGCAATTTAGTCCTTTAATAAATGTATATGAGAATGATGCTTTTAATAATGCAAGCAGCAGAAGCCCAAGATATAATAACTATTATAATAATTATAGTAATTTGAAGAATGCTGGTGATTATATTGTAGCCGATAATGTATTTTGTTCATTTATAGATTCAAATACTATTAATATAAAAACTAATAGTTATTACAACCGTTTTGTTGATCAAAATGGAGATGTAGTATCATCATTAAATGTATCTATTCCTATTAAGTTTAGAAAAGGAGATATAAAACCTATAGAATACAATAAAAGAAATAGTTATATGTATGTCTGCTCTGATTTACTTAATACATTAAATAATAAAATAGAGTCTTATGAAAGTGACTTGAAATCTATTATTGAAAAATGTGACTGTGTTTTTATAAATGAAAAATATATACAAAAATCTATTTATAATAATGATTATTTATCTAGTTTGAAATCTCTTAAAATTAATATTGAGCATTGTATAGAGAAATTAAATAGTAATTATTAAGGTTTTTCATGAATATTGATGGTATTTTAAAAGAAACTAAATATATATTAAAAGAAAGATTTTCTCAGTATGATATTTTTATGAGCAATAATGATATACAAAAAGAAATTACTAAGAGAATAAATGATTTTAATTATAATTTAGAAAAACATTTAAAAAATGATAATCCATTTAAAGACTTATATTCTGTTTATGAAGAAGCTAAAAATAGTTTTATAGAAAATGAAGCTGATAAGGAAGCACTTTTTAATGATATTGAAAATTATAGATTAATTGCAGGCGATTATAATGCTGACTTCTTCTCTTCAAAAATAAATTCTTTAGAAAAAGATGAATATAATAATGAGATAATAGCTATTAGAAAATCAGTTTTCAATAGTTGGAAAGATGAACTTGATAAGCAATATATGAATTGGGTGTTAAATGAAATAGATAAATACAGAAAAAAATTTTTTCAAGATATGGAAAAATTTTTTGATTATTTGAATAATTTGAAATATATACAGGATATATTTGGAGAAGATACGGGATTATTATTTGATTTGAGTATAGGAAAATTATTAAAAATAGATATTGAATATATAAAAAAACTTTTAAATTTAATAAAAGAAAATTCAGATATAAAAAGATTATGCGATATGCTTGGCAGATTTATGAAAGCAGAGGAAAGCATAAAAATAGAAAAAGTTTTAAGAAAAGAAACATTCAGCACAAAAATAAGAGATATTAATTCAGAAGAAGAAATAGTAGGTATAACATATTCAAGGGATATACATAATATACTTCCTCAGGAGAAGCTGCTTTTAGCTGAAGGAGTGCTAGAAACTTTATTCGGAGTAAAATATTTTGAGAATAGGCTTTTAACTTTTAAGAAGGAAGGATATATTGATTCTTATTATGATGCATATATTGAAGAAGAAATTCAAGTAAAAGAAGAAGATAAAAAAGGTCCTATTATAATATGCGTTGATACTAGCGGTTCTATGAAAGGTGTTCCAGAAACTGTTGCAAAGGCTATTACATTATATTTGGCATCAAGGGCTATGAAGCAAAAAAGAGATTGTTATCTTATAAATTTCAGCACTCAAATAAATACTATGGATTTAACATATCCTAATACTATGGATAATTTAATAGAATTTTTAAGATTAAGTTTTAATGGAGGCACAGATCCTATACCAGCATTAAGACATGCTATAAAAACTATGAATACTGAGAATTATAAAAAATCTGATTTGCTTTTTGTTTCTGATTTTGTATTCAATGAATTTAGAGAAGAAGATTATAAATTAGCTGAAGCACAAAAGAAAAATGAAAATAGGTTTTATTCTCTTATAATAGGAAATACTCCTATGTTTAATGTTGGAAAGAGTTTATTTGATTATAATTGGTGCTATGATTCTTCAATGGGTTCTGTAAAGGAAATTACAGAAAATATGTATTCAAATTCAAATATATTCGGCAGTTAAATAATTAATTAAAATAATAAAAAATATCAAAAAATTATATTTATTTCTTGACTGTATTTTTTTTCATAGTATGATAAATGCTATATTATTAGGCAGCATACAGAATGAATTTAGAAGAAATATTAAATAATTGTCAGAAAGCTATAAAATATGAGTTTAAAAATAAAGCTTATCTCTTGGAGGCCATAACTCATAGAACTTATGCCAATGAATCTAAAAAAAAGATGAAATACAATCAAAGACTTGAATTTTTAGGGGACTCTGTGCTTTCTTTAATAATATCTGATTATTTATTTAAAAAATATGATACAAGTAAAGAGGGTTTATTATCAAAGGTAAAATCATCTTTAGTATCTCAGAAGTCATTATCTGAACTTTCAAAAGAGCTTAAATTAGGTGATTTTTTGCTTTTAGGTCATGGAGAAGAGGCTTCTGGCGGACGCTATAGAGCTAATATGCTTGAGGATTTATTTGAAGCTATTGTAGGAGCTATATATTTGGATTCTGGAATAGAAAATGCTTCTAAATTTGTTATGATGGCTTATAAAGAAAGACTTAAAAAATTAGATATAGAAAACTTTGATAAAGATTATAAAACTATATTCCAAGAACTTATACAGAAAAAACATAAAATAAGTCCTATTTATAAGTCTTTTGAATATGTATCTGATAATGAAAATCATGATGAAATGTTTAAAGCAGAAGTTTATGTTAATAACAATATTTTTTCTATTGGGTTTGGCAGGAGTAAGAAAGAAGCTGAGACCGAGGCTGCCAAAAGTGCATTAGATAAAATAGAGACAGTAAGCAATGCAATAAAAAGAAACAGACAAAATAAATAATATAGGAAAATATATGAATAAAATATTAATAGCACCTTCAATATTAACAGCATCATTTTCTAATTTAGAAAATACAATAAAGGAACTTGAAGACTCAGGAAGCGATTATCTTCATTTGGATATAATGGACGGAGTATTTGTTCCTCAAATTACATTCGGTGCTAAAGTAGTTTCTGATATAAAAAAGATTAGTAAAATACCGCTTGATGCCCATCTTATGATAGTAAATCCTGAGAAGCATATTGATGATTTTGCTAAGGCAGGATGTGATATTATAAGTGTGCATTTTGAAGGTAATATTCATATACATAGATTAATTTATCAAATAAAAGCACATAATATAAAAGCTGGTATTGTACTTAATCCTCATACTAGAGTTGATGTAATAGAGCCTATTATTGATGATATTGATTATTTGCTTATAATGAGCGTTAATCCGGGATTCGGCGGACAGAAATTTATTGAATCATCTTTAAACAAAATAAAAGAGGCAAAAAAATTAATAGGAAGCAGAGATATAATTCTTGCAGTTGACGGCGGAGTTAATTTAAAAACTTGCGATAAAGTATTAGAGGCTGGTGCTAATTTCCTTGTAGCTGGAAGTGCAATAATTGACAGCGATAATAAAAAAGATACTATTAGCAAATTAAGAAGAAATTAATTTTAGCAATATTCAAATATAAAGTAAATATAAATTGTAGTAATTAGATAATAATTCTGATGAAAACAAAATATATAAATAAGATTCTCCAAAAATATTAATAACAACTGCAAAACAAGATGAAAAAACTTTATAATAAAATATAATATTTAATTTTTTTAAATATTTGAAACTAACATATTGAAAATATTTTTATTAGGTTTTATTATTGCAGGCAAAAATTATTCAGGGTTATTCAAAATGTCAGATAATAATAATAAATCTATTTTTCTAGCTGCAACTGCATATATAATGTGGGGGCTTCTTCCAGTGTATTGGAAAGCTGTTCAAAATTTCGATTCAGCATTTGTTTTAGGTATTAGAGTTATAACTACTTTTATATTTACATTGATAATAATTATATACAAGAAATCCAATCTATACAGAGGCATAAAACCTTTGGTTTCAATAATAATAGCAGGTATATTTTTAGGAATCAATTGGTATTTATATATTTATACTGTTAATTCGGGTCATGTTCTTGAGGCCGGACTTGCTTACTATATAGCACCTATTTTAAGTATACTAATAGGAATAATAATTTTTAGAGAGAAAAAAACTGTATTGGAATATGCTGCTATAGTTTTAATGTTTGCCGGAATGATTTATCAAACCATTACATTAGGCAGACCTCCTGTTATGGCATTTTTTATAGGATTAACTTTTTCGATATACGGATTATTCAAAAAAATGACAGTGTATTCGGGATGGGAAAGCTTATTTTTAGAAACTTCTGCTATACTTATACCCTCAATAATTTTAAGTAAAATATATTTTCCTGCAGAACCTCAGCCTGTATCTTCTTGGATTACTTTAATGTTTGCAGGAATTGCTACCGGTATACCATTGTATTTATATGCAAAAGCAGCTAAAGGACTTCAAATTTCTACACTTGGTTTTTTACAGTTTTTTGTCCCTCTTTTTGCAACTTTGCTAGCCATCTTTGTTTATAAAGAGGAAATTAATTTAAATAGAGGTATTACATTAGCAATTATAATACTTGCAGCTGTACTTTATGCTATATCTATATTTAGAAATTCTTTATCTAAAAAATAGTTTTTATAATATTTAATCTTATTAAAATTATTAATATTAAAAAAATTATGGTGAATAAAATATATATTATATCTTTAAATTTCATAAATGATTCATATAATCTCGTCTTTTTATACGGAGCACTGTAACCTCTGACTTCCATTGCAATAGCGGTTCTTACAGATGATTGTATTGCTGAGATAACTATTGGTATGAATAGATTTGTTATGTTTGATAATTTTTCTGGTACAGACATAAGTTTATAATCTAACCCTCTTGCTTTTTGCGCTTTTCTTATTCTGACAGCTTCATCTTTTATGAGAGGTATAAATTTTAATGATAATGCTATTATTGTACTTATGCTTTCTATTGGTACTTTTATATATTTTAAAGGATAAAATATTTTTTCTATTGCGAAACCTATATCCATAATATCCATAGATGATAAAACTACAGCAGCTAATATAATGGTTCCAAATAATCTGCTTACAGTATTTATTATATAATTGATATCCCTTCCTATGATAAAATAGTTTATGAGTATAATTGATAATAATAGCCATATAGAAGCTAAAAATATTTTTATTATGTTTTTTATATTTATTCCTACAAGTATTACATGCAAGACAATAGCTGCTGCACATAATATAGTTTGATTGATATTATTCATAACTATTAATGATATAGCTAAAAATATTGTTGATAAAAAAATAGTTCTTGGATCAAAGTTTTTAGTCATTATTTATACTCTTTTAATAAAATAACTTTTTGATTAATTCATTTGAATTTGATATATTATCAATATTATTAATACCTAATCTTTTTAATTCCTCTATATATTTATGAATTTCAGGTTCTATTAAATTATATTCTTCAAGCACTTTTTGGGAAAATAAAATATCTTTAGGTTTACCTTGAATATATTTTTTATTTTTACTTATAATGAAAACATTATCTCCATATTCTATAATGTCATCTAATATATGTGATGATTGTATGATTGTTATATTAGAATTGTTATTTAATTCTTTTATCGTTTTCATAAATATATTTTTGCTTTCAAAATCAAGACCAGCAGTAGGTTCATCCAAAAATAATATTTTTGGAGATGTGATTATTACAGAGGCCAATGCTATTATTCTTTTTTGCCCTCCGCTGATTTCAAATGGAGATGCTTGTAAAATTTTTTTATCTATATTCAATATTTCTAGCACTTCTTTTAATTTTTTATTAATTTCTTTGTTATCAATTTTGCTTCTCTTTAGATTAAATACTATTTCTTCTGCTATAGTATTATTAAAGAATTGTTTTTCAGTGTATTGAAGCATTATTCCGGATGAGTTTCTAAATTCTTTTAGATTATTTTTTTTATCTATTAATTTGTTATCAAATAATATTTCGCCAGATATTTTTTTTATTAACAAACATATTGTTTCAAGAAGTGTTGATTTTCCGCTTCCTGATACGCCTGCTAAAAAATGAAATTTACCGCTTTCAAATGTGCAATTTAAATTTTCTACTATTATCTTTTTTTCCTTTTTATTAATTATGTATCCGGCAGTTAAATTTTTTAAAGTGATTTCCATAAACTTTCACAAACCTTTTTATAATTGAAAATATCTTTATCGATTAAAATTTTTTTATTTTTATATAATTCATAAGCTAATTGAAAATTAATAGGCATATTTAATTTGTGAAATTGTTCATTTCTTATTAAAATATTAACAAATTCATTTACAGAACCATTAAAAACTATATTTCCATTATCCATAAATACTACTTCATTACAGTATTCTATTTCATTAATATGATGTGTAACTATTATAATAGTAGTACCCATAGAATGTATTTTTTTAAGTACATTCATTACTTTTATTCTATTTTCATTATCAAGCATGGATGTGGGTTCATCTAATACTAATATTTTCGGATTTAATACAAGTGAGGAGGCAATACATAATCTTTGTTTTTCTCCACCGGATAATGAATGTACTTTATCTTTTCTTTTATTTGATAGATCAACTATTTCCAAAACTTCATCTATTTTTTTATCTATATCTTTGCTTGGTATAGAATAATTTTCCATAGCAAATGCTATATCAAGTTCAACAGTATCTGCCACTATTTGATCATCTGGATTTTGAAATACAAGGCTTGATATTTTATATATTTCAGATGCATTCTCATTTACATCCATATCAAATATTTTTATGTTACCGCTATTTGCTTTTTCTATTGCAAACATTAATTTTATGAGAGTCGATTTTCCGCTTCCATTTTTTCCAAGCAATGCTAAATAACTGTTTTCTTTTATGATTAGATTTAAATTGTTTATAAATTTATTTTTATCATTTTCAATATATGAAAAACTTACATTGTTAAATTCAATGGCTTTATTCATTAATCCTTCCATTTTATTTTTGCAGATTTATTTTTGTAATAAAGCTAATATTAAAATATATAATTTGCATTATATATAGTTGTCTACATCGTAAAATGGTATATTTATATTGTTTTCTTCTAAGATAGATTTGAAAATTTTCATAAACATACCATTAGTATTTATCATTTTTACTCTGGATGTTATATCTTCTTTATCTTTATATATTCCAACTTCTCCTTCCCAATTAGCAGAACAAGTAAGATTAACTCCGCAGCTAGGACTTCCGGCTATTCCATATATACCTATTATTTCGTATCCATTATTTAAATATTCTTTAATAATATCCACAAATGAATTAAGTATTTTTTGGCTATGTTTTTTATATCCTATATTATCAAATTGTTCTATAACATGTCCCCATCTTTTTAATCCATAGCATTCAGTTTCAGGACATGGCAGCTGTAATATACCTATATTGTTTTCAAATAAATTTTTAATAAAAGGAAAAAATATATTCATATCTTTGTATTCCCCTTTTACAACAGCATTTTGATTTAATATACAATGTGAAAGTATAGCCAATTTCTTTGATCTATTCATTTTTGGCATCCTCATAATATGATGAGTTGATTGTTTTTTGTTCTATTAATTTTTTATTAGATGTTATTTTCATTAATAGAGAATTTGGTATTCTTAAAATTATGATATATGCTATTATACATGATAATGGCTTATCTATTATATTAGATATTATTCTAGGTATAAATGCAGACGTAAATATTTTTTGTCCGCTTTGAATTAAAAAACCTGTCATAATATCCATTGTTCCTCCGGCTAATCCTCCATATAATATTACAGTTATTGGAGTACCTACTAGAGGTGCAGCAACAGCAAGTATTAAACCTGTTATTATAGCTGTATGAATTTTAAATCCAAATTTAATAGATATAAATCCTGTTATTATACCTATCATCATATTTACAATAGCGTATGGAAGCTCTGCCGGATTATTTATCATAGAAGTTATTAAATTTGTAACAAATCCTGTTATAGCTCCATATAAAGGACCTAATACAGCTCCGCTTAATACTGTACCCATTACATCTAAAAATACGAATGGTATTTTTAGATGGGAGGCTATGAATGATAATACTATATTTAGTGCTACACCTATAGCACAAAAAGTTAATGAATATGATTTTGTTTTCATTTTTAAATCCTTATGAAATGGTTGTAATGCTAAAGTATTCTTAGTAAAAATAAGAATTATATTTTTTGGTTAGATAGACCAACTGTCTATTATGATATTAAAATACCTGAGGAAAATGGTATTGTTTAATGAAATACATCTTATATAGTGATGATTTAAAAAATTCCATAAATAATACCTTTGTGAAATTATATTTTAAAATTCATCATATAATATCAGTTATAAAAAGTCAATAAATACTTTTTTATTAATTTATTATTTTTACAAAAAAAGATATATTTTTTATAAAATTATATAGCATTCTTATTAATAGTAGTATATAATATAAAGAAATTTTTTAAATGGATAGGATTATGAAATTAAGATTATCAAAAAGAGCATTACAGGAAGATTTTCAGGGTAATTTTGTAAAGATCATTTTGGAAGTAGCGGCAAAAGGTGATTTAATATCATTTGCCGGAGGTTTGCCTAATCCTGCATCTTTTCCTGTAGAAGGAATTAAAGCTGCGGCTAACAAAGTTTTAGAGACAAAAGGAGCATACGCATTACAATATAATAGTGCAGACGGTTATGTTCCTTTAAGAGAGTTTATTGCCAACAGATACAAAAAGCAAGGCGTTAATGTTGAAGCAAAAGACATACTCATTACAAATGGTTCTCAGCAGGCTTTAGATATTATTTCTTCATGTTTATTGGATGCCGGTGATAATGTTTTGGTTGAAGATCCGTCATATTTGGCTGCTTTACAGTCATTTCATTTGTATAATCCTAATATTCAGACAGTTGATTTAAATGAAGACGGAGCAGATGTTGAACAGGTTAGAGAATCTATAAATAAATACGATCATAAATTCTTCTATGCAGTTCCTAATTTTCAGAACCCTACAGGAATAACATATACTAATGCTGTAAGAGAAAAAATAGCAGATGCCATGAAAGGCAAAGATACTTTTTTTGTAGAGGATAACCCTTACGGAGAATTAAGATTTAAAGGCGAGCATCAAAGATCATTATATACATATTTAGGAGAACAGGCTATACTTTTGGGAACATTCTCAAAAACAGTAGCTCCTGGTTTAAGACTTGGATGGATAGTTTGTTCTATTCCGGAATTATGGACTAAAATGAAAGAATATAAACAGCTTATAGATATGCATACAAGTACATTTGCACAAGTTGTTGTTACTCAGTATTTTGAAGATAATGATTATGATGCACATATTCAAAAGATAATAGATTTATATGGAAAGCAGTGCAATTGCATGCTTGAAGCTATGGATAAGCATTTGCCTGATGATATGCATTGGACTCGTCCTGAAGGCGGTATGTTTATATGGGCTACTTTACCTAAAGGTATAGATGCAGTTGAATTCTGTGTTAAAGCTGCTGATGCCGGTGTTGCTGTTATACCGGGTGATCCTTTCTATGAGGCTAAAAGAGGATTAGGTACATTAAGACTTAACTATACTAATTCTACACCTGAGATGATAGATAAAGGTATGTCTATAGTTGCTAAAGTTGTTGAGCAAATGCGTAAATAATTAAATTTAAAAAATATAAAATATCTTGAGCATGTATATATTAATAATATATACATGCTTTTTTTGTAAAAATTAATAATTTTTGGTTGTTTTTTATTAAAAATTTCATATAATTTTTTCATTATTTTAATTTAATAGTCTTCTTAAGTTTTAGAGTAAACTAATTTATTAAAGGGGATCATACTTAAATGCTTTATTTGTTTATCTTTATTATTTTTTATTTCATGCGGTTCTAATAAAGATTTAAAATTAGCTTTGAAAAATCATGAAGGCGATGATGGTATAGCTGAAATAGAAAAATTTGTAAAAGATAAAAAATTCGATGAGGCTTTATACAAATCCGCTGAAATGGGATATTCTGATATCGTTTCAGGTCTTGTAAAATCAGGTGCTGATATTAATGCTGTAGGTTTAGATGGAGAAAGCATATTAGCTGTTTTTTGTAAAGATGCTAATTTAAGTGCTGCTAATATTTTAGTAGAAAATGGGGTAAATCTTAATGACACTAATGCTTTAAATAATATGAAAGAATGGTTTGATAAAGATAATAAGGAACATAGAGATTTATATTATTCATTATTAAAAAATTCTTATGAACAGAATTTTTTTGAAAAGAATATGAATGATGCTTTAAATAAAATGAGTATAAAAGGCAATGATAAGAATAATTTGATTAATAAAATAACAGATACTCTTATTACAAAAGCAAATGAAATTTTGCCTGCTTATATAGAAAAAGAGAATTTAGGTCCGGAAAATGAATTTGACTATGATAAATTTAAGCTTTATGAATATGACGGAGTTAATAATGAAATAAATTCCATTATAGAAATAGACGGCAAAAATTATTATTTAAGTTCCATTGCTGTAGATAATGGTTCTCCTTATGGAAGGTGGGGAGAGAGTATTACAGATCAATATATAAGTTTTTGGGAAATTAATGATAATAATGCTGTTTTTATAGGAGGAATTTTCTTTCCTTTTATGCATTATAGTTTTACATATGCAGTGCATAAAGGAAAATATATAACTATAGAGTATATGGATCATTATAGTCTTGTAAATAAGTATTATACTTTTAAACTTGATAATAATATGTTTTATTTAGATAGAATTTCTTCAGAAAATGGATTAGAGAATAATAAAGTAGATATTTATTATAAGTATAATGATAATGATGCAGTAAAATTCGGTGTGGATAATTGTTGTATATAGCAGAGTATTTAAAATATAATCCATAGGCTTATTATAAAATTAGTTGTTATAAAATTGCCTGTTTCTTTTTTCAAGTAGGTGTATATTTTGTAAAGAAAATTTATGTATGTAAAGATGTAATTATAAAAATAATAAAAAATAAAATAGGTTAAATATTTGTTTTTTTGTTTAATTTGTTGTTTAATATAGTTTTGTTTAGTTTATTATAATTGTATTTTATATGTTTTTGTGAAATTATCTTATATAATATTTTACTTTACTATATATAATATGTTATATATAGTATATGCTGCCTCTGCATATAACACTATATTTTTTCAAGGAAAACGCTATGTTAAAAAAATTACTTTATTAATTTCATTTTCATTTGTTTTTACTGCTTTAGTTTACGATCAAACAGCAAAATCTACAATAGACGGTATAATGCAGTCATACAATGGTGAAAGAAATGCATCAGCTATGTATGCTGAATTTGCTAAAAAAGCACAAAATAAAAGTGTAGCTGCTATGTTTAGAGCTGCTTCTGCTGCTGAAGGCATACATGCTAAGCTTTTAAATGATATTGCTATGTCTTCTAAATTATCTACAAAAGCTTTAACAGCTAAAATTAATGCTGTAAAATCAGGCACAGATGTAGAGAATTTAAAAGCAGGAGTAGCTGGTGAAACTTATGAATACACAAAAATGTATCCTGCATTTAGTAAAGTAGCTGCTTCAGAAAATAATAAAAATGTTGCTGATTTGATGAACAGAATCGCTGCAGTAGAAAAAACTCATGCTGCTTTATATAACAAAACTATTTCAGCTTTAAATTCTAATTCTGTTTTACCAGAAGGATATTATGTATGTCCTATTTGCGGATATATAGAAGCAGGATCAGCTCCTGGTAAATGTCCTCTTTGTAATGCTACAGCTAATTCATTCCAAGCTTTTAAATAATTAAAAAATAAATTTTATATTATAGAGGCAAAGCATTGATAATATTTATGATATTATCAATGCTTTTTTTATTGAATTATAACTTGAAAAAATATTAATAGCTTATATAATATTTGAAACCTTTTAAAAAAAATATGGAGAATAAATAAGAATGCAATATACAAATATAATAATAGCAGTATGCGTAGTTATAGCAGCTGTGATTGTAATTTTAGTTTTAATGAAAAGAACCAAAAAGCCAAAGGTATCATTAACAAGTTCTAAAAGTAAATTTTCATTATCATCTCTTTTTAATACTTCTGCGATTAATGATGAGTTTTTTGCAAGTTTAGAGAATACATTAATAACTGCGGATGCCGGCGTTGAAACTACAAAAGATATTATTTCAAAATTAAGAGAAGTTGTAGAGAAAGAAAATATAAAAGAACCGGAAGAAGCCAAAAAACATTTAAGAGAAATTTTAATATCAAAATTCATTTCTAAAAAAATAGAGTTAAAAGAAAAAAATATTTTATTTGTAGTTGGAGTAAATGGAGTAGGTAAGACTACTTCTATAGCTAAGCTAGCCAATATACTAAAAAATGATCATAAAGTTATATTAGCCGCAGCGGATACATTCAGAGCAGCAGCAATAGAGCAATTAGAAGAATGGGCTAATAGACTTAATGTTACTATAGTGAAAGGCCAGCAGGCAGGAGATCCGGCAAGTGTATTATTTTCAGCTTTGGATAAAGCAAAATCTGTAAATGCTGATATTGTTATAGTTGATACTGCCGGAAGATTTCACAATCAGGAGAATTTAGTTAGACAGCTTGAAAAAATGAAAAAGATAGCAATAGAAAGATTTTCAGAATTCAATTTTATTCCTATATTGGTATTAGATGCTAATGTTGGTCATAATGGTATAGAGCAGGCTAAAGTATTTACAAGTGCTTTGGATATACAAGGAGCAATAGTTTCAAAAATGGATAGTTCTGCTAAGGGCGGAGTAGCAATAAGCATAGCACATTATTTATCATTACCTATTTTTTATGGAGGTTTTGGTGAAAAGGTTGATGATTTTAGAGAATTTGATGCCGTAAGTTTTGTAGATTCTATATTGCAATAATTATTTCGGAGTTTCTCATGTCTTTAACCGTTAAGCCTTCTGAAATTTTTGGTTCTGTTTATATTCAAATAAGTAAGAGCGATGCACATAGAGCTTTAATTTCTGCATCTTTAGCCAAGAATCCAAGTGTGATAAAACCTTGGATTAATAATGTAGGAACTGACATTGAAGTTACTAAAAATGCTGCTGCAAATTTTGCTGATTTTGAATTGATTGATGATGTACTTAGAGTAATTCCTAAAGAAAAATATCCTGATAATATTACTATAAATGTAATGGAATCTGGTACTAGTTTAAGATTATTAATACCAATTATTTCGGCACTTGGAATTAATTGCACATTTACAGGTTCCAAAAAATTATTTTCAAGGCCTATGGATATATATAAAAATATATGGAAAGAGCAGGGCTTATTGTTTGATTTAAAAGAAGATTCTCTTACAATATCTGGTAAATTAAGAAGTGCAGATTTTTACATTCCAGGAAATATCAGCAGTCAATTTGTAAGCGGTTTATTATTTGCTTTGCCTTTGTTAGAAGACAGTTCAAAAATTATTATAGAAGGCGAGTTAGAGTCGGCTCCTTATGTTATGATGACATTAAAAACTTTAAAATCTGCAAATATAGATATATGCAAACAAAATATTAATACTATAGAAGTTTATGGAAATCAGGAGTATTCTGCTATTAATTATGAAATAGAATCTGATTGGTCTCATGCTGCTTTTTTTGCTGTTGCTGGTGCATTAGGCGGGGAAGTAACTCTATATGGACTTAATAAATATTCTATTCAGGGAGATAAGGAAATAGTTAATATATTAAAATTTATGGGTGCTTCTATTGCATATAATGAGGATAATTCCATAACAATTAAAAGAGCAAATAGGCTTCATGCTTTAGATATAGATGTATCGAATATACCTGATTTAGCTCCAATAATAACTGCATTAGCATCTACTGCAAAAGGTACTACTAAACTATATAATGCTGGAAGATTGAAATATAAAGAAAGTGATAGAATAAATGATTTGAAGGATAGCTTTAATAGAATAGGTGCAAAAATAGAGGCTACAGATGATAATATATTTATAGAAGGTGTTGAAAAATTGGAAGGCGGAGAGACAACTTCACATAATGATCATAGAATAGCTATGTCTTTAGCGGTTGCTTCTATAGTTGCTAACAATAGTATTATTATAGATGATGCTGAATCTATAAATAAATCATCTTTTAATTTTATAGAACAATTTAGAAGTATAGGAGCCCGTATTTCATAGACTTTCCAATACATTTCTAAGCATTTCTAATTGTATGTAATTTGTTACTGGAACACTTTCTTTAATAACATGTGACTTTAAAAATACGTTTTGCTGTGTTTCATACCATTTTAATATATCTCCGTTTTCACATGCTTTCTTTATATCTGAGGAATCAAAACATATAGATGCATCTATTTCCTTTTTTATAGATTCTACCTCTATTCTATTTAGTTTAGAAACTAAATATGCAGTTTCATCTAAATGATTCTTTTTATAATCCATAGCTTTTAACATAGCTCTTGAGAATTTTTTTACTATTTCAGGGTTTTGTTCTATATACTCTTCAGTTGATACGAAGCTGCTTGTTAATGAAATTATATTGGAATAGTTTGTTATATATGCTAATACTTTATAGTTGTTTGTTATATCCATAGTATATGGTACCCACGTTGATATAGCATCAACTTTTTTATTTGTGAGGCAGTAAGAAAGATTTGTTACATTTATATTTGATAATTTAATATCATCTATTTCTAAACCTGAACTCTTTAATGCTGCATAAAGCATAGCTTCTCCTGATGTTCCAAAATGTGTTGCTACTGTTTTTCCTTTTAAATCGGATATGCTGTTAATATATTTTGCAGATATTATTTGCTCAGCTTTACTTATAGAATCTGGGAATAAAATTTGTGCTTTTCCATTTATTATTAGAAAATGAGTAGCATGTCCTATATATGAAAAATCAATCTCTTTTGAAATCATTGATATAATAGCAGCATGCCCATTAAAAAATTGAAATAATTCAGCGTCTAAATTTTCTTCTTCAAAGAAACCTTTTTCTTTAGCAACAGCAACAGTTGAAGCACCTGCAAATTCGGATAAATAACCAACTCTTATCTTTATTTTTTCGGTGCTTTTATTTTCTTGAATATTATTATTACATGATATCAAAACAAAAATAAATAAAATAAAAATAATTTTTTTCATAATTTTATCCTCAATTTTTATTATATCATATTTTATAATATTTTTAACTCCAAGTAATTAAATATATGTACAGAATCTATTTCACTATTCATTAATTCTATATTATTACTAGTAAGTTCAGAAATTAAATAACCAGTCTCTTTTTTATTATCTCCATTATAATCCATTTCTTTTGAAAATCTTTTGAATATGTAAGAATATTTATCAATATAGTTTTTAAATGTAGTATTATATAATAAATTTTGAATTGAAGCTAATATTATATATTGATTTGGAATTTTTGATAAAATATTTTTTGAATATGGATTCAAAATTAATACAGTAAAATCTGATAAATATGCAGCATTTATTTTAGTAAAATTATTAATATTGTTCTCTCCATTTTTTGAACATGATACTATAAGTATTATTATAAAAAACTAAATATACTGCATAATTTTTCATAATTCTATCAAATTCAATTATTAAAATATCTTTTTTTATTTCTAAATCTTAAACGTACAACTCTAAATAAAGCTTCAGCTATAATATTTTTAGACATTTTAGATTGCCCGCTTCTTCTTTCATAAAATATAATAGGTTCTTCTTTCACATTATATCCATTACTTTCAAAGGAATAATTCATCTCTATTTGAAATGAATATCCTGTAGAAAGTATATTGTCAAAATTCATATTTTTTAAAACAGATACTCTAAAACATTTAAAACCGCCTGTGATATCCATAATTTTAGAGCCTAATACAAAAGAAGCGTATCTATTTCCATAATAAGATAAAAATAATCTTCTAAGCGGCCAATTAACTACACTTATTCCATTGCAGTACCTTGAACCTATTACTAAATCAAGTTTTTCATCTTCCATTCTATTTATAAATTTTATTACAAAATTTGGATCATGTGAAAAATCAGCATCCATTTCTATAACATAATCCGGATCATATTGAAATGAATGTTTAAATCCGGCAATATAAGCTGGTCCAAGACCTGCTTTTTTTTCTCTTTTTAATAAATGTACTCTGTTATTATCCAAATATTTCTCTACTATAGTAGCTGTACCGTCAGGGCTGTTATCATCTACGACCAATACTTCTATATATTCAGGTAAACTTAATATTGTATTAATCATTTTTTCTATATTATCTTTTTCATTATAAGTTGGTAGTACAATTATAGCTTTCATTTAATTACCTTTTAATTATTAGATGTTTTTATTAAATTCTTTTTTAGATAATTATCTATAGTGTCCATTATATAGGTAACATATCTAATATTGTTTGTTCTAGGATTTATTATATTTTTGTATGAAAATATATCATCATTTTCTATACTATAAAATACTATATCTCCAAATATTATTAAATCATTATCATCTATTGCATTATCCATACCTATTAAATTTATTTTTATACCAGTTGCTATAGATGTTTCAATAATTTTATAACCTACTATGTATGAATTATCATAATCCAATTCTATATCAAGAGTTTGAGCTAGATTTTTAAAAGTTTTTAATTTTATCTCTTTATTTCTATATTTAATAATAATATTTTCTTTAATATCACCATCTTTAAAACTAAACTTAACATTTTGCATCTGATTAAATGGCTGTTTTATTTTTAGATTTTTAATCAGCAATTTAGATTTTTCTATATCTTCCTTTGACATTTCTATCGGACTTGCTAATGATAATCTATGGTTTTTATTTAATTTATATTCATTTTGATCTAGTGTGTAGAATATATTTTTGATTCTGTCATATATAAGATGATTTAATAATTTGTTGTTTTTATCATACGCTGACCATATAAATAAATTTGATGCCATATTCATCATATAATTTTCTACAAAAATATTTTTCCAATTTTCAAAATCCCATTTTTTCCCAGACATTAAAGCTTTATGAAGTCTGAAAATTTGAAACTTATAAGATATTTTTATATAATTTTGCATAATATAAAAATTATCAGTTATATTTGGGCCTATATCTTTACCAAATTTAGTTATACTTTTATTAGTTTTATTATCAATAATTTTTTCAATTTCTAATTTTTCATTAACATATATACTAAATGAATGATTCTCATCTTCTAATATTTTTTTTCCGTTTTTATCTATATTGTAATTTGGGATTATTTTATCACTTAATTCATCTTCTGTTATTTTCAATTTTTTAGCTGCTAATTTAAATGCTAATTTTGAAGTATTTTTTATTTGAAAGTATTGAAAATTATTTGATATATAATCTATTATCATTAGCGAGCATATACTTCCATTAGATGATAATGTTGATATAGCATAATTGGCCAATGACATTCTTCCAGATTCACACCATTCTTTAATTTTAAATACAACTTTATCAATATTATATTCATTTTCATATATTAGATATGGTATCATTATATATTTATATGAAGTATTAGCTCCCTCAAATATCCATTTTTCATATACATTTTTTATTACTTTTAAAAATGAATTAAAATCGAAATATGATATTATTTTATCTAAGTCTTTTATTTTTATTGGATTTTTTAATTTGGAATATTCCATGTAAATATATTTAATGACTATTATTGGAATATTCTGATTTCCATCTTTGCTCAGAACACCATATAATAAAGATTCATCTATACATATCAAATTCTTTTCGAACTTTTTATTGTAATTTTTATTAACAAAATTAACTATGCTGTTTATATCTTTAAAACCTGATTTTATTATTTTCTTATTCTTCCACCTTTTTATTATATCTTTTGCTAAATCATTATCCAAATTTTTTAAATATTCATAAGCTTCTCTTTTTTTACGGTTTATAATTTTTATAGCCGTTTTTTTTATATTTACGGATTTATTATCCAAAAGAGAACATAATACTTTGCTTGAATTAAAATTAATCTCGCTGCTGTAAAGCTGATTTAGAAACGGTATAAAGTTTTTACTATTTCTAGTTATGATATTAATAAAGTTTTTAGTTGAGAATATGTTTTCAAAATACTCCTGGTTTTCTTTTATAATAGAGTAGAAGAAATCATTAAATTCTTTATTTTTTATTTGAAGAGCAAAAGAATCATAATATGATATAGAATCATTATATGAATAGAAAAATATATAAGATATTATAATATCAGACAATGTTATACCTAATGAACTAAAATAATCTAAACTTTCCTGATATGTTAAATTAAATCCTTCTTTTCTAGTTAGAATTAAATATATAAATGATTTATAACATTTAGTTTTTATTATTATATTTAATAATTTTTTTGCTTTTTTGGAATACTCAGATAATAATAATATATAATATATTCTATAATTTGTTAATAACGATTTTTTTATAAAAACTATATCATTTCTATTTGGCTTTTTCTTTAATTTATATGGATCATATGGTTTTGAAGCACAGAAATAACCATAGGCAGATTTTTTTACTCTGAATTTTTTTATTAATTCATACCTCTTGTCATCTTCATATATTATATCATCATTTATTATTGTAAGACTATTAGGGGTGCCTATATGTTCTTCTATATTATATTTTGCATAGTAGGAATCGTAAATTTTATGCATTAATATATCTATTTTTTTATCTGCTATTTTCATATTTACTTTTTGATCATTATGTTTTAATAATACAGCAGTAAGTATTAAATATATTCCGCAGTTATTACTTTTTTCTAATTTATTATATACGATATAAAAATATTCTTTATCTGTATGGTATGTATAATTTGCTTCTCTTAAAAAATCAAGAGCATATATATCATTTTCTATTATACTATTATTAATAGAACATATTTCTTTTTCTAAATTATATCCTTGATATTTTCTAGAAAATAAAGAACTATTAAATTTATTCATAAGATACACTCTTTAATACTTTATAGCAAATATTATATAATGTTATTCAAAAAATAAATACTATATTTTTTTACAAATTTTTTATTGCTAACTGTCCGCATCCGGCAAGAATTTCTTGACCTTGTTTGAATCTTTCCACTACTTCAACTCCATTATCTTTTAATATAGATTTGAATCTTAGTATAATATCTTTATTTGGCCTTTTCAACTCAGGGGCATGTTCTACCGGATTCATAGGTATTACATTAACTTTAAATGGAAATTCTTTTTTTAAATTTACAATTCTATAAGCGTCATTTACAGAATCATTGATATCTTTTATTAATACCCATTCAAAAGTTATCATTCTTTTTCCATTTTTACTGTATCTTTTTAGAATAGCCATAAGATTTTCTATAGGATATCTTTTATTTATAGGCATTATTTTATCTCTAACTTCATTCTTTAATGAATGCAATGATACAGCTAGCCTGCAGTCTAAATCTTTTTCTATAAGCTGCTTTATACCAACTACCTCTCCTGATGTTGATATTGTAATATGTCTTATTCCTAAATTAAATCCTTTAAATGAATTTATTGTTTCTATAGCTTTAAATAGATTTTTAGTATTTGCAAGAGGTTCTCCCATTCCCATAAAGACTATAGAATTTACTTTTTTAGTAACTGCTCTCATTAATAAAAACTCTGCCAATATTTCATCAGCAGTTAAATTTCTAGATAGTCCCATATTTCCAGTGGCACAGAAAGCACATCCGTATCCGCATCCTACTTGTGATGATAGACAAAAAGTTACTCTATCATTTTTATTTAAAATAACAGATTCTATTTTCTTTTTGTCGTATAATGATATTAATAATTTTTGTGTTCCATACTCATCTTCGGATATATTTTCTATTTTGGAATTATGTATGAAGCAATTATCATTGAGTATAGATCTTAGATTCTTAGGTATATTGCTCATTTCTTCAAAACTTACAGCATACTTTTTATATATCCAATCGAGTATTTGAGATGCATGAAATTTTGGAAAACCATTATCTTCACAGAATTTAGATAATTCATCTTCTGAGATATTCATTATTGATATTTTTTTAGACATAATTTTTACTTTAATAACTTATAACCTATAAGTTAAAATTAAACTCCTCAGCAGCTTTTAGTAGGAGTTTGATTATCTCCATTTGAAGAAGCACTATTTTTTCCTTTATAATCATTTACATAAAAGCCTTTGCCTTTGAATATGATTCCGCTATTAAGAGATATCATTCTTTTAGCTTCTGCACCGCATTCTGGACAATTTGCTTTAGCCTCTGCTGACATTGATTGAAATTCCTCAAATTCATTACCGCATTTTTCACATTTATATTCATAAGTTGGCATAATATTTCCTTTTTAAAAACAAATTTATTTTATTAAATATATATTTAAATGTAAATCTGTCAAGTATTTTATTTATTAATCTAAGGAGAAATATTCTAAATCCTTAACCATATTTTCAGTTTTCTCAGATACATTTTTACTCAACTCTGCACTTTCCTGAGCCATAAAAGAATTTTCCTGAGTAATATCATTTAATTGATCAACAGCAATTTTTATCTGAGCTATATTCTCATCTTCCTGCATTATTGCATTTGTTATATTAGCCAATTCTTCAGATACTTCAACAACAAAAGTTTCTATATCTCCTAATAATTTTGCTGATAATGCAACGGCTTCATTACCTATATTAATTTTTTCTATAGTGTCAGATGTTATATTTGTTATTTCGCTTGCAGCATCGTTTACTGTTTGTGCTAATGATCTTATCTCTGATGCAACAACAGCAAAACCTCTTCCTTGTTCTCCGGCACGTGCGGCTTCAACAGCAGCGTTAAGTGCAAGTATATTAGTTTGAAATGCTATGGATTGTATCATTTTTGTGATTTCAGATATTTTTTTACTAGATTCTGAAATTTCCTGCATATCCCTTAATGTTTTGCTTGATACTTCAACACTGCTTTTAGTGGCATCAGCTGCTTTTGAACTAACATCTTTAGCATTTGATACATTTATTGAAGTTTCTTTTAATGATGATGACAATGCTTCTATAGAACTTGCTAATTCTTCTAATGAAGCTGCCTGAGATGCAGTTCTGTCTGATAAGTTTGAGCTTCCGTTTGATATTGTAACAGCATCATTATTGATAACATTAATTTCAGATTTTATATTATATATTACTTCTGATATATTAACCTGCATTCTATTTATTGAATTTACAACTTTTCCCATTTCGTCTTTTTTATTGACATATTTTTCATTAAACTGAATGTGGAAATTTCCGTCAGACATTTTACTAATATTATCTGAAACTATATTTAAACTGTTTGAAATAGGTTTAGCTATTAAAAGCACAAGTATAGTTTCTAACAAAATCAAAAGTAAAATAACAACTAATGACATTAACCTGAATGACATTATAGATTTGTTTAATTGAGAAGTATCTCCGTAAACAGTACATATCCAAGTAACGTATGGTATATGCGTACTCATTATCCAATCTTTTTTACCTAAATTATAAAAAACATTATTATTCAATAAATCATTCATGTGATTTGCAAATAAAGGATTGGAAACCAAAGTATTGTTTTCACTTAATAAATATTGAGGGTCTTTATGGTTTAGATATACTCCTTTATCAGTAACTACATTCATTGTTATACCAGATTTTGAAGAGTATTTATCTGCTATAACATCCAAATTTTTTAATGATATATCCATTCCAATAATACCTTTTAAAGCATTATTGGTATAAACTGCCTTAGCGAAAGTAACCACAACTTCTCCAGTAGTAGCTGCAATATAAGGTGCACAAATATAAAAATTAGTTGTTTTCAAAGCTCCTTGATACCATTCTCTAGTGGTTTGGTCATAATCGGGAGGAAGACTAGATTCTAAAAGGTTAATAAAAGATCCTCCGTCTTTATATGGTATATCATTTGCAAAATATAGATCTACCATACCTTTATCTTTTAAAATTTCTCCAAATGCATTTAACATATCTTCTTTTGATATAGGACTAGTATTGTATGATCTTATAATTTCTATTTTAGAATCAAAGTATAAAAGCCAATTGTATATATCTGTTCTAATATTGTTTATTAAATTCATTTTTTCATTGATAAACACTTTTTTATATACAGGTTCATATATAACAATCAATCCTATATATACTACCAATAAAAACGCTGAAAATGGAAATAAAAATTTAAATACTAGATTGTTCATATGTTTGAATATGGCTTTCATGATGACCTCAATGTACGATTTATATAATAATTATATATTATATATGGAATAAGTCAAATTATTAACTCTTATTATACTTATAATGTACCAAATTTAATAAATTTGTATTATAATCTTTAGTTGTTATAGCTTTATTCTGATATATTATATTTTTATATTTATCATTAGAATTTAAATTTTTATTTCTAAATCCTCCGTCCATTTTTAATGCATGTATAATATCTCCTATAGTTATTGATTCCGGCTGACATCCTAATGAATATGATATGTTTGAACCATTAACCACTTTTATAACATACATAGATTTTTCCAAAGGTTCTGAGATTTCATTTATTATAGTAGGGGCAGTTTTTAATTCTTTGGCTAATTCATACATTGTTATTGCTTTTTTTCTATTTATAAATCTGTAAGCTATTATGTGCATAAATTCTAATGCTATAACTTCTTTTTCAGCAAAAGATAATCTTATACTGTTTTTATCTACACCATAAGATCTGCAATACTGTATTGAATATGTAAGTTCCGCCCCAAATAATATAATTATCCATACTATATATAATAGCAATAATAATACTGGTATTTGGGCAAATGAACTTGCTGATGATAATTCGGCAGGCGCTATGCTAGTTAACATATTATCCTCACTGCTTATTACTACCACATCATTTATTTTGAAGCTGTATTTTAATAGTTGTTCCTCTATATTTGGTGAGAAGTTGCTAAAATTAAGAATATTAGTTGAAACAGCCTCTTTTTCATATCTAGCTGCCGCTAAACCAGTACCTATATTTTCTTTTATAATATAATTTACTCTTTCTAATTTAATATTAGATACATTTTTTAAATTTATTTCTCTATTATTGTTAATAGCATTATTAATAATACTTATATTTTCATTAGTTAAATATTCATTGGTTTCTATACTGTCAATTTCTGCATTACTATTATAACTGTTTATTTCTTTGACAATATATTCTATTTTGTATTTATCACTATCAAATATCTGTTTATAATTTTTTACATTTATATTTAGCCTAAAATATACACTGAATAAAGATATTATAGTTACAGCTACTAAAACGGATGATATGGCGGCATTAGACCAATTTACTTTTGTTTGAGGAACTAATACATAGGAAAATAAAATTAATATAGACATTGCTATTATAGGTGTTACCCATGATAATAGTATGCGTATTAGGGTAGGGAGATTATGCAAACTTATAGATGTATAGGTTATTAAAGTGAAAGATATACCTATTAATATAGGTATTAAAAATAATAATGCTATATAGTTTGCAGCCACCCTAGGTATAGATGTTTTTATTTTTACACGCCATATTTTTATTAGACAATTTTGTATATTATGCAGTATTAATGCTGTACTTATTATAGTAGATATTACTCCTATAATTCCAAAGCTGGCTAAATCTGTATTATCTGCAATATTAAGTATCTGCCTAACCATTGGTTCATAAAAAGGAGCATTTTTTTCCATCCATTCAAATATAACTACAAATATATTCTGGTATATATTAAATATTCTCAATATGAAAAGCCCTACTATTAATGCAGGTATAAAAGACAATGTAACAAGATATGTTAAAGATGCTGCTCTTATGGTACAGTCATCTTTAAAAAAATCTGTTACAGCAAATACTATAATTCTATATGTATCTATAAAGAATCTTTGTACAGGTTTGAATGCATTTTGATCTAGGTTATATATGTCTTCTGTGAAGAATACCTTTAATTTATTAAAAAATTTTTTAACTTTTTGGATTTTAGTCATAAAACACTTCTTGCAAAAAAAAATTATATAATGTATAATATATAGACAAAAGCGAGGGTGGCGAAATTGGCAGACGCACTAGACTTAGGATCTAGCGCCCTAGGCATGAGGGTTCGACTCCCTCCTCTCGCAAATATATTATTCTTTTTTATCATCTTTATCTATTTTATTATCTTCTATTTCTACGGAAAATTTACATTTATTACACACTTTTTTGTACCCTGTTGATGTTTTTATAATTCTCATAGAATTTCTGCAGTTACAGAACGGACAATCTTCATGATTTCTAAATACTACCATTGATATTAAATCTACAACTTTACTTATTCCGGAAACGAAGAATAATATTCCAAACATTAATATAAATATAATAATAATTATTATAAAAAATATAAGAACTAATAAATCCACTTTTTAATAAATCCAAATAAAAGATATTTAACATTATATATTAAATATATGATTTTTTAAAGAAATCTGAATATATTTTTATCATATTTGTATTAATATATTTTATTGGGAAAGCTGACCAACTGTCTAATTTATTATTCCATAGTCTGTAATAATAGTTTTGACCTTCTTTTTTCCATTCATAGGTTAATATTTCATTACTTGCCGAACTATTGTAATTATAATTATTACTGTATTCTATCTTATTATTATTGAAAAAAGTATATCGCTCATATTCATTATTATCATTTTTAAATATCCATGTACCTACAAATCTTGTATCTACAGTAGGTTTTTCTACGCTTATATTTTCTTTTTTTTGGCATGAAGTGATAGTAAAAAGCAATATTATAATTAGATATAGTTTGTACATATTATACCTCAAAATATATTTATTTATAATATCGTAATAAAAATTATAAAATAAAAATTTCTATTGATGATTATTTTTTATTATTATATATAATACATTTATTTGTATATTCTAATTGTATTCTAAAAGAGGGCAGTATGTTAAACGATGATATCAAGAAATTTCAAATAGATAGTTTTTTTAAATATGTTTCAATACCAAGTCAAAGCATAGCAGGAGCAAAAACACTTCCAAGTTCTGAGGGGCAAATGAAGCTTGCTAAAGTTCTTGCTGAAGATTTAAAATCTTTTGGATTAAATGATGTAATTGTAAATGAAAATGCAATAGTTACAGCACTTCTTCCTAAAAATAAAGATAATACATATTCTATTGGTTTTGTATCACACCTTGACACTGTAGATATAGGACTTACAGGAGATGTTTTTCCTCAAATACTTAAATTCAAAGGTGAAGATTTATGTTTGAATAAAGAAAAAAATATAATATTTAAAGTATCAGATCATCCTGAAATTAATAATTATATGAATAATGATATTATATTTTCTGACGGCACAAGCGTATTAGGTGCGGATAATAAGGCGGCAATAGCTACTATTATGTCAACTTTAAAATATATAATAGATAATAATATTGAGCATGGTGATATATACATAGCTTTTGTACCGGATGAAGAAATAGGACTGCTTGGTTCTAAAGCATTAGATTTGACTGTATTTAAACCAGATTTTGCCTATACAATAGATTCATGCGAAATAGGCGAGGTGGTATATGAAACATTTAATGCAGGGAGTGCTTCCATAGATATAGAGGGTGTAACAGCTCATCCTATGAGTGCTAAGGGAGTATTAGTTAATCCTATACTCATAGCAATAGATATGGCTAATGAATTCGACAGAAAAGAAACTCCTGAAAATACTGAGAAAAAAGAAGGATATATATGGGTTCAAGGTATTGGAGGAAATCAAAGAAATGCATATTTAAAACTAAATATAAGAGATCATAATAAAAAACTCTATGAAGAGAAAAAGCATAAAATAATAGAAGTTGTTGAGAAGTACAAAAGATTGGAGCCTAGAGCAAAGATAGAATTAACTATTGAAGATGTTTACGGAAATATTGCAGATTCTATAAAAGATGACAGATTTGCCATAGATGTTATATACGAGGCTATGAGGAATCTTAATATAGAACCGAAAACTATATCTATGAGAGGCGGTACAGACGGTTCTGCTTTATCAGTAAAAGGGCTTTTAACTCCTAATTATTTTACATGGGCTCATAATTTCCATTCTATATATGAGTTTTTGCCTATACCTTCATTTCATAAGAGTTTGGAAATTACACTTGAAATAATAAGAATTGTATCAAACAGCAATATAAAACAAAATTAATACTTTTTATTATATACAGCAAAAATTATAAAATTTGACAAATAATGTTATTTTTTATTATAATGTTTACATGGATAACGGTTTTAAAAATATAAAATATTTTAATACATTAAATGACTATTTTGTTATATACCTTTTTTCTGATAAAGGAAGTGAAGCAATATTACTTGGTTTTATCAATTCAATAATGCTTGACTCTGGAATGAAGACTTTTAGGTTTGTTGAGATTTATTTTATATCATAAAAAATTATCTAAATAAAAGCAGTGATTTTCTTCAAAAATATGATAAAAAAACTTACAGTAATAAATTAATAATATTTTAATGGAGTTATAATATTAGATTATAAAGTAAAATTATTATGATAACTCAGATGATTTAAATAATGGTAAATATTCTAAAAATCATATTTATTTTTTCTTTTTTTGTTAATGGCATATTATAAAATTATAGTATGCATGTTAATTTTTATTTTAATTTAGACATAATGTTTCTATTGATAAAATATTTTAAACATATATAATGTCCTTCTATTAATTAATTAACCAATATTGAGGTATAAAATCTATGAAAAACTATTTAGAATTATTGAAAAAAGTATTGGAAGAAGGCGAGGAAACTTTAGATAGAACAGGGGTAGGAACAAGAAGAATATTCGGACCTCAGTTAAGATTTAAATTTGAAGGGAATAAAATACCTATTATAACAACTAAAAGAGTTTTTATGAAAGGTGTTATTATAGAATTATTATGGTTTTTGCAAGGATCAACAAATATCAAATTCTTATTAGAAAATAATGTTCATATATGGGATGAATGGGCTGATGATATGGGCGAACTTGGACCGGTATACGGCAAGCAATGGAGAGCTTGGGAAACTAAAGAAGGCAATAAAATAGATCAAATATCCAATATAGTAAACACATTAAGGAATAATCCTACAAGCAGAAGGAATATTTTGAATGCTTGGAATGTAGGGGAGATTGATAAAATGCATTTGCCTCCATGCCATATGATGTGTCAGTTTTCAGTTAATAGTAAAGGCGGAATAATTACGCATTTATACCAGCGTTCTGCGGATTTATTTTTAGGTGTGCCTTTTAATATAAGTTCTTATGCTATACTTACAAGGCTTTTAGCTATGCATAGCGGACTTCATGCTTCAGAGCTGATAATGACTTTTGGGGATGCTCATATTTATAATAATCATATAGAACAGGTTAATACTCAGATTTCAAGAGAACCTTATGAGCAGACTACAGAATTATTTATAGAGGAACGTCCTAATATATTCAGCCATGTTTATGAAGATTTTAGATTAGAGGGTTATAAATATCATCCTACTATAAAAGCGGAGGTTGCAGTTTGATTTTTAAAGGTTTATTTATAAATGAATAAATATGATTTAATAACGATAAATGATGCAGCTGTTTGGGCTTCTAAGTATACAAATAAAGTGGTAACTATATCTAATATTAGTTATTTAATTCAATATGCTTTAATAGATAAAGTTATAAATAATGGTATTGCGTATATATCACAATCAGATTTAAAAAAATATTATGATAAAAACAAGAGAGAATTAGATTGGAAAGAGAAACTTGGAAATGATTTAAATTGGAAATTATCGTTTGATGATTTAAAAGAGTCAGATACAACTAAACATGTACATAGGATTCATCCTTATAAAGGAAAATTTATACCTCAGCTTGTAGAGTATTTTATAGATTCGCATACGGATGAATTTAAAAAAGATGTTTATTTTAAAAAAAATGATGTAATATTAGATCCTTTTTGTGGAAGCGGTACAACTCTTGTTCAGGCTAATGAGTTAGGTATTAATGCTATAGGTATAGATATATCAAATTTTAATTCAATGATATCAAATTGTAAAGTAGATGAAATAGATTTGATAAAACTTGAAAATATTATATGCATATTTACTAATAAATTAGAAAATTATGTGAAAAATAATGTAGAATTTGAAAATGAACTTAATAATAAATTATTTGAATTTAATAATATATATTTTAATACATTAGATTATAAGAAGAAAGTTAGAAATAAAGAAATAGATCCTAAAATATACGGTAAAGAAAAAGAAGATGAATTTTTAATAATTTATAATAATCTAATAAAAAAATATAATATAGAATTATACAATAATAAAAATAATGATTCATTTATATATAAATGGTTTATTCCTAGTATAGTTAATGAATTAGAATATATGAGTAATTTAATAAAAGATATAGATGATGTAAAAATAAAAGATATTTTACAAGTAATTTTAAGCAGAACTATGCGTTCATGTAGGGCTACTACTCATTCTGATTTGGGTACATTATTAAAACCAGTTATAACAACTTATTATTGTAGAAAGCATTATAAAATATGCAAGCCTTTATTTTCTATAACTAAGTGGTGGAGTAAATATTCTATTGATACTATTAAGCGTCTATATGAATTTAATAAATTAAGAACTAATACTCATCAATTATGTATAAGTGGAGATTCAAGGACTATAGATATTTTTTCTATTTTGAGGGATATAGATAATGACTTTTATGAATTTGTAAAAAATAAAAAAATAAAAGGGATATTTACAAGTCCTCCATATATCGGTTTGATAGACTATCATGAGCAGCATGCTTATGCTTATGATTTATTTGGATTTGATAGAAATGATAATTATGAGATAGGAGCTTTATTTAAAGGTAAAAGTTCAAATGCTAAAAATGAATATGTAAAAGATATATCTCAAGTATTAATTAATTCTAAAAAATATATGATAAATGATTATGATGTGTTTATTGTTGCTAATGATAAATACAATTTGTATCCTATAATAGCAGAGAAATCTGATATGAAAATAGTTAATACTTTTAAAAGGCCTGTATTAAATAGGGTTGAAAAAGATAAGTCAGCATATTCAGAAATTATATTTCATTTGAAAGAATTATAAATTTTAGGAGTTATTATGGCATTAACTAAAAAACAGAAAGATTCTATAAAAGAAAAACTATATACTGTTTTAAGAAATAAATTTAAAGATTATAAACCAGAAACTACATCAATGCCTTTTCATACCAGATTGCTTGGTAAAGACAGAATGGCTTTGTATTCTTTCATACAATCGTTAAATACTAATTTCGGTACTTCTATATTTGAGCCATTAGCTGTTGAGTTAGGTAAAGATAGATTTGAAATTATTGATAAACAAGTTGAGGCAAAAGATATAATTACATCAGAAGCACAAATAATAATACAAAATATAATGGATGATCTAATATCTGCTAATAAAACTCCTAATAGAAATGAGGAACTTAACTTAATAAAAAAAGTATGTAAATTAGGTGAACCTAAAAAAATAAAATTAACAAAAATAGACATTTATATTGAAAATGATAATGATATATATTTAATAGATTTGAAAACAGCAAAACCAAATAAAGGTGAATTTAAAGGTTTTAAAAGAACTTTACTGGAATGGTCAGCAGTTAGTTTGTATTATAATAGTGAGAAGAATGTTCATACTTTGATAGGAATACCTTATAATCCTTATGAACCAAAACCTTATGAAAGATGGACTATTGCAGGAATGCTTGATTTAGAAAAAGAATTAAAGGTAGCTGAGGATCTTTGGAATTTTATAGGTGGAGATAATGTATATAATGATATTTTATTATGTTTTGAAGAAGTTGGTATTGAAATGAGAAAGGAGATAGATGAATATTTTTCTAATTTTTTAAATAAGGGTAATAAATGATAATTTCATTAATTGCGGCAGTTGACTCTAAAAACGGAATAGGATTAAATGGCATTATGCCTTGGGGACATATTAAAGAAGATATGCAGTTTTTCAGAAGTACAACCATGGGGTATCCTGTACTTATGGGACGTGTAACTTTTGAGTCTTTGGGATGCAAACCTCTTCCTAAAAGAAAAAATATTGTTATATCATCTAATATTAATGAAGAACTTATAAAACAGTATGACAATTTAATTTATGAAAAATCTTTTGAGAATACTATTTCTAAATTGTTATTGGATAAGAATAATCAAATATTTATAATAGGAGGGGAATCTATATATAGAAAGGCTTTAGATTATGCTGATAAAGTATATCTTACTCATATAAATAAAGATTATAATTGTGATAGATTTTTCCCAAATATTGATAAGCATTTATTTAATTCCAATCGATTAAGTAACTTCACATATAATGGTATAGATGTGAACATTATAGAATATAATAGGATAAAATAGTTGCAAAATATAATAACTGCTATATAATTTTACAATAGATAAATATTTTTACTCATTTTATATGTAAATCTTTTTACTTATTTTATAAATAAGCTGAAATTGTAAGTATATATATTCTTTATTATTTGTTTTAGGAGTTTATTTATGGATAATCGTGAGTATTTATTAAAATTGGCTGATGAGGCATTTAATAAACAAGATTATAATAAAGCCATAGAATATTTTGATAAGTTAATTTTTTATTATGGAGATATTATTGAGCTTTATAATAATAGAGGATTATCTAAAAGCAGTATAGGAATGTATGAAGATGCAATAAAAGATTTTGAAATGGTCATAAGTATGGACCCTAATTATGTACATGCTTATAATAATATAGGATTAGTTAAACATAATCTTGGGCATTATGAAGAGGCTATAAAATACTATAATAAAGCTATAGAGATAGATTCCAATTGTATTCAGGCTTATAATAATATAGGACTTTCCAATTATAATTTAGGTAATTATGAAGAAGCTATTAAATATTATAATAAAACCATAGAAATATCACCGAACGCTCATACATATAATAATATAGGATTGATAAAAAATGATTTGTGTATGTATGAAGAGGCTATAGAATATTTTAATAAGGCATTGGAATTGGATAAAAACTATTTTAAAGCTTATTATAATATAGGGTTATCAAAATATAATTTAAAAATATATGATGAGGCTCTTGGATACTTCAATAAAGCTGTAAAAATGGATAATAATTATGTACATGCTTATAATAATATAGGCATAGTTAAGCAGGATTTAGGAATGTATGAAGAGTCTTTAGAATATTTTAATAAGGCATTGAAATTATCTCCATATTATTCTAAAGGATATTACAATAGAGCTGTATCAAAAATTAAATTAGAATTTTATGAAGAGGCAATAAAAGATCTTAATAAAAGTATTGAATTAGATTCAAAATGTTCTTTTTCTTATCAGAAAAGAGGAGAAGCAAAGTTAAAATTAAAATTGTATAAAGAGGCAGCAGAAGATTTACTCAAATCTATAGAGTTGGGTAATTCAAATGAGGATATATATTTTAATATTGGATTTTCTTACTATAAACTATCATATTTTAAAGATGCTTTATATTATTTTAATAAAGTTCATAATAATAAAAAAGTAAATATGTTAAAAACTATATCTAAAATTAAATCAATTTTCATTAAAAAATAATATACAATAAATAAAAATGTTGGAGTTTATATGAAACCTATAATAGGAATAAGCGGAAGTTTATTAAGTATTAAAAGCGATGATGAGTTTTGCGGTTATGAAAGAGCTTATGTTAATGATGATTATGTGCTTTCTGTAACAAGAGCCGGAGGAATTCCATATATTATGCCGATTGTAGATGATGAAGAGGATATAAAGGTTCAAGTATCCCGGGTGGATGGAGTTATACTATCAGGGGGATATGATATTGATCCTTTTTATTGGAATGAAGAGATTCATTACAAATTAGAAAGAATTTTCCCTAGAAGAGATGAATACGAATTAAAACTTATAAAATATGCTTTGGAGATGAAAAAGCCTATACTTGGAATATGCCGTGGGCTGCAAATTTTAAATGTATATTTTGGAGGTACTTTATATCAGGATTTATCACTTATAGAGAATTGCTATATAAAACATAATCAAAGTGCTAAGCCTTATGAGACAACTCATACTTTTATAACTAAAGAAGGCAGTGTAATAAGAGATATATTAGGAGAAAAGATAAGAGTAAATTCATATCATCATTTAGCTATAAAAGATTTAGGAAGTAATTTAAAAGCTACAGGCTATTCTGAAGATGATATAATTGAAAGTATAGAATATATGGAAAATGGAAATTTTGTGCTTGGGGTTCAGTTTCATCCTGAAATGATGCATGCCCATCATGATTTTGCATTAAATATTTTTAAAAGACTTGTATTTGTATCAGCTAGTAACTTATAATTGTATATATTCATTAGTTTTATAAAATGCTTAAAATGTATAAAGCTAAAAAATATTGTTTTTATTAAAAAAAATATGATTTTACAAAATTATATATATTATTAATAAATTATGATGGTATATACATATTTTTGTGAAATAAAAGATGAAATATGAAAATAATATTTCTTAAAATAATATATTTATTATACATAATTTTAGTGTTATTTTAAATTAAATAGTTTTAGAATGAAATATTATAAATAGTAATTATTTATTTTATATAAATATTTTTTTAATAAAGTAGAATATTGTTGTAATAATAACTTGACAAATATTTAAAATAATATAACATGTATATATAATATGAGCGGTAAAAAAACTATATTGATAACTAACAATCCAAAAATTGCTGAAGAAGTAAATAGTAAAAATATAGAAATAATGTATTTTCCTGATTCAGATTTTATGGATATACTTTATAAGGCTAGGGATCATGTTCATTTGTGTTATAAGCTTTTGACTCATCCTATAGTAAGCAGTATAAAGCCTTATGAAACTCCATATAAAAGTATAGTTCTTGCTTATAATAATGTTGTTGATATAGAATCTTTAGAGATGATAGAGAGTTCTATAGCTTTAACAAGAAACTTTTTAGATAAGCCTAGAAGGAAATTAACGGAAACTATAGACGAAGACTTTAAGTTAATAGATTTTAAACTTGTAGTTGGTGCTATAGAAAGTTTATTATAAAATTGAATAATAGAAGGGAGATTTTATGGGTAACTTATATGACTGTATTATAATAGGCGGCGGTCCTTCAGGTTTAGCTGCTGCCATATATTCTGCTAGAGCTAGATTAAAAACTGTTCTTTTTGAAAAAGGCAGTTTCGGCGGACAAATCAGTATAACTGATGAGATAGCTAACTATCCAGGTTTTTTTGAGGAAACAGAAGAAGGACAGCATCCTAAAAACCTTATAAATAAAATGATAGAGCAGGCTAAAAAATTTGGTGCCGAAATAGAACATAAAGAAGTAGTAGATGTTAAATTAGAGGGCAAGATAAAAGAAGTAAAACTTGCAGACGGCTCTACTTATGAATCTAAAGTTGTTATAATAGCAACAGGTGCTCAGCCTAGAAAATTAGGATGTAAAGGTGAGGTAGAATATACTGGTAAAGGTATTTCTTACTGTGCTACATGCGATGCTAACTTCTTTGAAGGTTTAGAAGTGTTCTGTGTAGGCGGCGGTGATACTGCAGTTGAAGAAGCAATGTATTTATCTAAATTTGCTAGAAAAGTAACATTGATAGTAAGAAAAGATTATGTACGCTGTGCTAACTCTATAGAGGAAAAAGCTAAAGCTAATCCTAAAGTAGAAATTAAATTTAGAACAGAGCTTTTAGAAGTTAAAGGTGATGGTATAGTAGAATCTGCTATATTCTTAAACAATGAAACAGGCGAGCAATATGAATATAAAGCAGATGAAAATGACGGAACATTTGGTGTATTCATTTTTGTAGGTTATGTTCCTTTAACAAAATTATTTGAAGGTAAAGTAAACATGCAGGATGGCTACATTGTTACAGATGAAGAAATGAAAACAAATGTTGAAGGTGTATTTGCTTGCGGAGATTTAAGACCAAAAATGTTGAGACAGGTTATTACAGCTACAGCTGATGGTGCTATAGCAGCTATTTCTGCTAACAAATATATTGAAGAAAAATTTGCTGATTAAAAAATAAAAAAGTTGCATTATTTAAAAATAATGTTATATTTAAAATAAATATTTAAGGAAGAAAGTAATGAGATTTAATGTTTGAGTAAACAATTCATATTGCGGTGCAATTAGTAATCTTTTTGTTAATAATTTATTTAATAAAATAGGGTTTTATAATATGCATATATTAGGTCGTTTAGTAGTTAAATCTTTAATTTCTTCTGGGTTAATTTTTGTAAATAAGAGTGATAGATATATTGCATAATATATTTATCACTCTTTTTTTTGTTTGTTTATAATTAATATATTATTTATAAAAAACTTTAAAAAAAGGAGACTATATGAAGTTAGAAGTAGGCGAGATTTATATTAAAGATATAAAGCTTGACAAAATTTCAAGAGTCGAGAATGGAGTACTTTATGTAAACGAGGAAGAGGTTGCAAAAATTGTACTTGAAGACGATAAGTTAAAAAGTGTAAAAGTTGATGTAGCTCATCCTGGTGAATCAGTACGTATTACTCCTGTAAAAGATGTAATCGAACCAAGAGTAAAAGTTGAAGGCAGAGGCGGAATATTCCCTGGAATGATATCCAAAGTAGATACAGTTGGAGAAGGTAAAACTCATGTGTTGAAAGGTGCAGCTGTTGTTACTTGCGGAAAAATAGTTGGATTCCAAGAAGGTATAATCGATATGACAGGACCTGGTGCTGATTATACTCCATTCTCAAAACTTAATAATTTATGTTTGTTAATAGAGCCTGTAGAGCCTATAGAAAAACATGATTATGAAGCAGCAGTAAGAGGTGCTGGTTTAAGAGTAGCTACTTACCTAGGTAAATTAGCTAAAGACTTAACACCAGATAAAACTTTCAGTTATGAAACTAAACCTATATTTGAACAAGCAGCAATGTATCCTAATTTGCCAAAAGTAGGTTATGTATATATGCTTCAAACACAAGGTTTATTACATGATACTTATGTTTATGGTGTTGATGCTAAAAAAATAGTTCCAACATTTGTTTATCCAACAGAAGTTATGGATGGAGCTATAGTAAGCGGTAACTGTGTATCAGCTTGCGATAAAAACACAACTTACCACCATTTAAATAACCCTATAATTAAAGCTTTATATGAAAGACATGGTAAAGATTATAACTTTATGGGTGTTATTATTACAAATGAAAACGTATTCTTAGCTGATAAGATGCGTTCATCAGATTGGTCATCTAAATTAGCTAAATATTTTGGCTTAGATGGTGTAATAGTATCAGAAGAAGGATTTGGTAACCCAGATACAGACTTGATAATGAATTGTAAGAAAATTGAAGCACTTGGTATAAAAACTTGTCTTGTAACAGATGAATATGCAGGAAGAGATGGATCTTCACAATCATTGGCTGATGCTGATGTATCTGCTAATGCTGTTGTATCAGGCGGTAATGCTAACGTTATTATTAATTTACCAAAAATGGATAAAGTAATAGGTATGTTAGACTTTACAGATAAAATAGCTGGCGGATTTGACGGATCATTAAAACCAGACGGCTCTATAGAAGCAGAGATACAAGTTATTACTGGTGCTACAAACGAATTAGGTTTTAACAAATTTAGTGCTACAGGACTATAATCTAGTATTGTGATACTGAGTTTTTAAAATATAAACAAAATTTTAGGAGGAAAGCCATGAG
>NZ_CALXRN010000190.1 GCF_944390595.1 uncultured Brachyspira sp.
TTTTTGTTATGAAGAGATTCTAAAATTAATACTGATAAATCTAATATTAAATCTATTACTATATCTATATTATGTTCAATACCATTACAAACATATTTTATATCTTTACTTTTTCTAAATGAATCAATTTCTATTGGAGAATATTCATTATATACATTAAAGTCAGAAAATATTTGCTTAACGCTATATTGAGTATTATCATTCTCATCAAAATAATCTAATAATACTAATGAGTCATCACAGTCACCGAAATATTCTCCCCATAACTTATCTATATACATATTATTCCTTTTGTTATAAGTAATTTTAACGCCTATATTATATAAGAAATATATTATTTGTAAAGACAATATTTATGTGTAAATATAATTATATTTTTTATACTAGATAAAAATATATTGAATTATGAACTTGAGTATGTAAATATTAAATGTATTGAAAAAAATAAATATTTTATTATTAAATTAAATTAAATTGTTAACATATTGACTTTTTATTTATTTTGATATATTATTAATGACATCTATAAATATGGCGGCGTCGCCAAGTGGTAAGGCAGGAGTCTGCAAAACTCTTATCATCGGTTCAAATCCGTTCGCCGCCTCATTTTCTAACTATGAATGATAGCCGAGTTAAAAGATTATATTTGTTTCTTATTTGTTTTGTCATAGGAACTATAGCAATACTCATACAATTATTTAATTTAACTATAAAAAATATGAAATCAATATCCTCATTAAATGGACTTGATAAGCCAAGAGGAACTATATATGATTCAAAAATGCGTCCTCTTACAATAAATATACCAGCATATACAATATATCTTGATACGGAATCTGTTTCATTGGATGGAAATGAAGAAACAGATATAAATGAGGCCTATAGTCAAATATTTAATATTATAGGCATAACCAAAGAAAAATTTGCAAGACTTCTTAAAACTAAAAGAAGAACTATAATGCTGTCTCAAAATATTAATTTAGATTCATATAAGAAAATAAAGAATATCAAAGATAAATATAATGTTAGAAGCATATACGGAATAGAAAGCTATAAGAGATTTTATCCTTATGAGGATGTTTTTGCTCATGTTATAGGTTATATGAATAAAACTGAAACAGAAGGATATGCAGGACTTGAAGCTACTTATGAATATATGCTTTCATCTGAAAATGACAATCCTAAAGATATAGTATTAACTTTAGACATAGATGTTCAAACAATAGTACGAAATGAAGTTTTGAAAACAGTTGCTGAGAAATCTCCGCAGTCTGTAACTGTTATAGTTTCAGATGTAAATACAGGAGCTATAATAGCAAATTATTCTTATCCTTCTTTTGATCCGAATAATCCTTTTGACTATGTTAATAATGAAAGAATGGATAGAAGTATAATGAGTACAATATATCCCGGAAGTACAATGAAGATATTTGCAGAACTTGCTGCTATAGAACAGGGAGTTGTTAATAGCGATGAAATTTTTCATTGTAAAGGATATTATGATTACAGTAAACAAACACGCATACATTGCGATTATCCGCATGGAGATGTTGCTTTTAATGACATATTAAAATACAGCTGCAATTTTGCTATTGTAACTATAGCAGAGAGAATAGATAAACAGTTTTTTTATGATTATTTAAAGAGATTCGGATTCGGGGAACCTACAGGAGTTGGTCCTTATAAAAATGAATGGAGCGGAATATACCATCCTCTAAATAAATGGCATAGATTTTCAAGAGGTTATCTAGCCATAGGGTATGATTTAAGCGTTACTCCTATGCAGATAGCAGCATCTTATTTGTCGCTTTTAAATGGCGGTTGGAAAGTTCCTATGCATGTTGTTGATTATTTTGATAATGGTATTGAAAAAATAAGTGCAACTAATAATTTAAAAAAAGTTAGAATAATAGATGAACAATATTCTCAGATAGCAAGAGTATTGCTTAGAAAAGGTGTTGAATCAGGTTCTACTGGATATAGAGCTAATTTGCTTAATATAGATGTTGTTGGTAAAACAGGTACAGCAATAACTGAGGTTTATAGAGATAATGTTATGGATAAACCTGAGAAATATTATCAATCTATATTTATAGGAGGTTTTCCTCTTGAAGATCCTAAAATATCAATACTTGTATTATTAGATGATCCTCAAGGTACAGGAACTCAGGCAGCGGGCAGGGTAGCAGCTCCTCTTTTTGCTAAAATTGCCAATCAGATTATACCTTATTTAGGTTTAGTTGATGGGGAAATATATACTATAAATACAAATGAGTTTCTTTCATTGGTGCCGCCTTCAAATAATTATGGAATTACAAACAATGTTATGCCTAATATATCAGGGCTTTCTTTAAGAGATGCTTTAAATAGTATATCATATATTGTTTCAAATAATAATGCTAAAATAGCTATACAGGGAGAAGGTTATGTTTCAGATTTTACTCCTCCTTACGGCAGTACAGTTACAAATGATTCTATAATAAGATTATTGTTAAAAGCACCTAATAAAGAATAAATTTAATTTATGGAGTTTATTATGAGCAATATACTTAGTTTTGGAGAACTTCTATATGATGTATATGATAATGTAGCAGTTATTGGAGGAGCACCATTTAATTACAGCCTTCAATTATCAAGACTTATTGAAAGTAATGATAGATTAAAGTTCATAACAGCTTTAGGCAGCGATAATTATTCTAAGGATGCACTTAAATTCATAGATAATGAAAATATAGATTCTTCTTTAATACAGATATTAGATAATTATGAAACAGGAAAAGCTACTGTTTTTCTTAATGAAAATAAAGTTCCGGATTACATTATTCATGAAAATGTTGCTTGGGATAATATAGAATACAGTGCGTATATAGATAATGCTTTGAAAGAAGATTATGATATGTTTTATTTTAATATACTTTCACAAAGAAATAAAAAATCATATGATACTTTAAAACAAATATTCAAAAATATAAAAGCAAAATATAGAGTATGCGATGTGACATTTAGAAAAAATTATTATACTAAAGATAAAATAAAAGAAGCTTTAGAATTCATAAATATATTGAAAATTAATGATGATGAGCTTGCTGTAATAAAAGAGCTATTTTTTCCTTCTTTGAAAAATGATAATGAAACTTTATTAAAAGCAATTAATAATGATTTCAATATAGATTATATATTCCTTACACTTGGTAAAGACGGAGCATCTGTATTTTATAATAATGAATACATATTTAATCCTTCCAATAAAGTCAATGTTGTTGATACAGTTGGAGCAGGGGATTCTTTTTGTGCAGCTTTAAGTTATGCTGTATTGAAGAATCTTGATATAAATAATATTTTAAAATTTGCTTCAAGTGTTTCAGAAGAAATGGTGCAAGTAAAAGGCGGAACTGCTAAATATGATGTGAAAGCAGTTAAATCTAAATTTGGATTATAATTATTTAGGTTCTTCCTGTATAATATTTAAATCTTTCCGGGGTTAGGAATTTTATTTCAGTGAATATTCCTGTGTAATTTTCATTTGTTATGATAGTATTTCTTATATTATTATAAAATTCTTGAAGGTTATTTTGCATCATTTTATCTATATAACTTGAATGATATTTTGATATATATTGATGTATTTGTCTATTTATTAATAGGCTTATAAATTTTTTTGGAGGTGTATTATAAGCTAATAGTCCTTTATATATCCTAATATTTTGATTTAATGAGTTTTTTTCTTCCTGACTTTTAGCATTTATTTCTTGTTTTTCTAAGTCATTTAATGTTTTCTGTATATTGTATATATTGTTGCTGTAGATATTTTTTCCATCATCAGTAAAAATATAGCTTGAATCTATATAGAAAATATATTCTTTATTATCAGAAGATGCAATTTTATCGAATTTTTCTATTACTCTGAATTTAATATCCAAATTATAATTAAAATTATCTTGAGAAAAAGATAAACTGCTGAATATAGTTATAAATAATAAAATAAATATATTTTTCATATAATATTATTCGGAATTATTTTTTTATTATTTTGGTATAGATGATAATAATCTTATAAAATCTCTGTCATTTGGAAATAATTTTAATGCTTCTTCAGATATAGTATTAGCATTATTATATCTTCTTTCATTGTATTCAGTAACCGCATAGTTGTAATATGATACTTTTAAATTTCTTTTTAAAACATCAGCACCATCTCCTATATCAGATATACCCATTTTATATGTTTTTATTGCACTAGGATAGTCTCTTTTATTTAGATATGAAGTTCCAATGGTATTATAATAGTGTATTCTATTATTTTTTGTCATAGGGCTTGAAGGATTAAAAGCTAATGCTTCTCCTAATGTTTTATATGCTTCTTCATAATTATTTTTTTTGATATAGTCTAATGCAAGTCTATTATAAGCATTTACTAAATTATTATTATACATTTGAGTATTTGGAGATAAATAATATGCCTTTTTGGCCATTACAAGCTGTTTTTCCAAATCTTTTTCTATTTTCTTTAATGAAATTGAATTAGGATATAATGTAGCTATAAGTGTAAATATATCAACTTCATTTCTGTTTCTATAATTTCCCTGAGGAACAAATGTAACTATTGTAGAGTTTCCAGTATTTCTTATTTCTTTTTGACCTGGATTAAACCCTTTTGATATTGTGGTTTCTACGTCTATTTTACCCCTTTCTGTATATACTGTGCAAAAAGCATGGCTTGAAGTAAGTATTCCTTCGACTTCAAATCCAAATTCCCTATATAATAAAGAATATAGTATACTGGAAGTCAGACAATTATATTCACCCTTATATATTAAATCTTGGAATAGTGTAGATGTTTCAAAATATTTTTTTAATACTCCGCTAGTATACATCCAACTAAGAAGTCTTTTTCCAAATTCATAAGCTCCTTCTTTAACGTATTGAGACAACTCGCTTTTTGCTGAATTCCTTATTTCATCTAATTTGTTTCTGTAAAATTTAAATTCTTCTTCGTCTGTAATACCGGAAGCTATTATAAAGCCGTCATAATGAAGTTCTAAATCATTAGTTTCTCCATTATCTATTTTTGTGAAGAAATCATATTCTAATTTTGTAAGTTCATTTGCACTAAATCTTATTTTATCAGATGGTTTAGCATATATTAAATGAGATATTGTTATTATAATAATAAAAGCAATTTTTATATAGTTTTTCATAATAACCTCTAAAATACTATAATAATTTAAAAATTAATCAATTAAATTATCAAGTTCATCTCTATATTTAGCAGCATCTTCATATCTTTCTTCTTTAACAGCTTGATCTAGTAATTTTTGTAATTCTTCTTTATTTTTTTTATTATTTTCTTTTACTGCTGATGTATCTGAACTATCATTATTTTCCATATTATCTTCATTGATAGTTTTATCATTCTGTAAAATGAAAGTTTCTTCATTGTTTTCTTTAATTTCTTCTCTGTCAAATCTTTGATATGTGAAAGGTATACTATCTTTTACTTTCATTAATCCGTCATTATTTTCTAATATTATACCAGCTTTTTCTATAACATGTTCTTCTATGAATATTGGTGCTTTTGATTTTAATGATAATGCTATAGCATCAGATGTTCTGGAGTCTATAAATATATTTTTTCCATTATGTTCTATAACTAATTTTGAGAAAAATGTATCTATATGTACATTATCTATTATAACATTAATTAATCTAATATTACAATTTTGAAAAATACTGTTTACAATATCATGAGTAAGAGGTCTTTCTATTTTATAACCTATAAGACTTGACATTATAGACTGTGCTTCTAAATATGCTATTGATATAGGAACTACTTTTTCTGATTTTATTGGTTTTAAAATAACGGCAAAACCTTTATCTGTAATTGCCAAATTAAGTATCTTTGCTTCAACCACTTTATAAACCTCTTTAATAAACCTATTATATACCTATATAATATTAATATATATATATTATTTGTCAAGGTAATTTTTTATAAATAATGAATCACATTTTATTTATGATTATTTTTCCGATAATAAGTAAATTATATGTTAATATTTTACTAATTTTCTTTTAATATAGTTTAATTATTAATTATAATTACTTGAAAAAAAATATAATATTTTATAATATGGAACTATGAGAAAAAAAATATTTTTAATTATTACACTATTATTATTAACTTTGAATTTATTTTCACAGACAGAAGATTTGCCTCCATATCCTCCGGAAAACCCTGAAGTTATACCTATGAGTGAGATTTATGAAGGAATGGAAGGGGTTGGTTATACTGTTATACATGGAACTAATGTAGAACCATTTAAAGTAAAGGTTTTATCTGTTCTAAGAAAGAGATGGCATAACAGTGATGCTATACTTATAAAATGCGAGGGACTGAATTTAGAGCATTCCGGAACTGTAGCAGGTATGAGCGGATCTCCTATATATTTTAACGGAAAAATAGCAGGAGCGTTAGCTTTCGGATGGAATTATGCTAAAGATCCTATAGCTGGTGTTACCCCAATAGAAGAAATGTACAAACTGTATGATGATACAAATGCTAAACTTCCGGCTGTAGCTTTTACAGATAATAATTCGCTTCAAACACCATTAATATTTTCTGGAATAAGCGGAAAAGCTTTTAATGAATATTCCAGTATTTTCAAAAAAGGCGGATTTGTTCCTATGCAGGCAGGAGGTTCCGTTTCAGATACTAATCAGTCTATGAAATTTTTATTCGGTGATTCTGTTGCTATAGTTTTGGCTGACGGAGATGTTTCTATGGCTGGAATTGGTACAGTTTCTCATACAGATGATGAAAAATTCCTGCTTTTTGGGCATTCAATGTGGTCTAAAGGAAGATTAAGAGCACCTGTATCAAGAGCATATATTAATCATATAGTTGCTTCTGTAGATTCTTCATTCAAATTAGGTGCTGCTTATTCTAATTATCTAGGATATACTGTTTACGACGGTGTTTTCGGAGTTTCCGGAGTTTACGGAGAGGTTCCTGAAAATACTATGGTTCCTGTTAAATTAGAGATAGAAGATCAGACGTTTTTAACAAGAGATTATAATTTTAGAGTATTGAATGATCCTACATATTTTTCTGATATACTTTCAATGGCAATATATAGTGCTATCAGTTCTACAGCAGGAGGAGATGAAGAGGGTGTATTTAGTATAAGTTATGAGATAGAAACTGATTATTTTAATGAGCCTTATAAAGTAAATGATAGAATATTGGCTTATTCTTCTACTGATGCATTCAAATCTGCTATAAGACAATTAATAGCGCCGGTTGATTTCTTTATATATAATACTTTTAATAGAGTTGGAATTAAATCTGTTAAATTATCTATAAAAAGAAATAATCTTGAATATGCATTCTTAAATGATATAACATTGGTAGAACCTAAAGCAGTAGCTGGTGAAACTATACATTTAAGAGTAGGGCTTACTCCTTACGGACAGGAGAAAAAATATATAGATATACCTGTTAAACTTCCAGTTAATTTAAAAACAGATAAATATAGTATTTATGCTGCTAATGAGTATATTTATAATTATGCTGAACAGTTATTCATGCCTAATAAATATGAAATTAGAAGTTTAGATGATGTTATGCGTATTTATGGTAAGTCTTATAGTGACAGCAATATAAAAGTATGGCTTTATTCATCATCAAGAGGAGTACAGATAGGAAAAGATTTATATCCTACACTTCCTCCGTCAAAATACGGTATTATGGCAAAGAATGCTACATCTGATAAAGCAGCTGTTATAACTGCTGTTGATGGAGACTATAAAATGCCGTATTCTATACTTGGCTTAATGAAAATAGATATAATAATTGAAGGGGCTAAAAAATATGAGAATCGTTAAGATTGTTTTTATATTACAATTAGTATTAATATTATCTTCCAATGTTGTTTTTGGTGTTGTAACAAGAACATTTTCAAGCAGCAGGAGAGGATTCTATGATAATGGTATTTATGATGGCATAATGCTTACAGAACAAGGTGCTTTGACTTTAGCCCCAGTTATAGAACAGAATGGTGCTATTGCCGGAAAAGATATATGGAAAATTTATCCTTCTGATGACGGAAGCATGCTTGCGGCTATAAGCGGAAACGGTGCTGAATTATATAAAAGAAATGCTGGTGAAACTGATTTTACACATTTTTTAACTGCTACTAATGAAAGTGCATTTACAGCTGTTATTTCTGATAAAGAGGGAAATATTTATGCTGCAACCGGTCCTTATGCAAAAATAAGGAAATATGACAGTCAGGGTAATGAACTTTGGGTAGAAAATTTAGATGATACTTATGTATGGGATATGAAATTTGATAACAATGGAAATTTATTCCTTGCTGCCGGCGGTAATAATGCTAGAGTATTAAAAGTTTCTCCTGACGGCAATGTAGAAGAAATATTAAAAACTGATGAACAGCATGCTATGTCATTATATTTTGATAATAAAACTAACAAGCTTTATGTAGGTACAGCAGGAAGAGGGCTTGTATTATGTATTGATTTAGCTACTAATTTTGCAAGTCCTTCATATAATGTTGTTTATGATACAGCAGAAAATGAAGTTTATGCTATAACTATGGATAATACAGGTAATTTATACTTTGGTACTGCTACAAGAGAACCTGCTTATTTGCTTCTTCCTTCTATTATTGATAGTGATAAAAGACCTGATGAAAGTGAAAAAGAATTTAGAAATTCTTTGTACAAAGCAGATGCTAATGGAACAGTTCAAAGATTATTCTTTTTGAATCAAATGCTTATATTTGCTATGAGCAGCGATAATCATAATAACGTATATTTTGTAACAGGAGATACCGCAGATATATATAAGATAAACGGAGATGACGGATTATTATCATATATAGGCGGTTTAAAAAATAAAATACTTTCAACTTTTGCTGTTGCTGATGACGGACTTTATTTTGCTATATCTAAGACAGGTGAAATATATAAAGTAAGTCATGAATATCCTCAAAAAGGAAGTTTTACAAGCGATACATTAGATTTAAAACTTTTAAGCAAATTAGGAAGTTTAAGTGCTATGGGAAATATTCCCGATGGAGCAAATATTTCTATTGAGGTTAGAACTGGTAATGTTGCACGTGTTGATGATACTTGGAGTGATTTTGTTGCTGTTGCTGCTAATGGAAAAGTTGATGTTCCAAATGGAAGATTTATGCAATTTAAAGTTACAATGGAAACATCAGATACAGAGATTACTCCTATATTGAATTCTGTAGATTTTACTTATGTTGAAAATAATTTAGCTCCAGAAGTTTTAAATGGCGGGCTTACTACACGCTATCGTCAGCAAAATGATTCTGCTGAAACAGCTAAAAGTCCTCAATTAGAAGAAAATGAATCTATGATATATTGGAAAGGTTCTGATCCTAATGGTGATAAATTAGTATACGATTTAGAATATAGATTAAAAGGTGAAAAGAACTATAGAAAATTAGCTAACAATTTAGAGACATCATATTATAAATTTGATTCATATTTAATGCCTTCCGGTATTTATGATTTTAAGATAACAGCAAGCGATAAATATGATAATCCTGTAGGTTCTATAAAAACAAAAAGTTTAGAAGTATTTAATGTTAAATATGATAATGATCCTCCTGAAATATTTGATTTTAATGTATCAGAAGACGGAGCAAACAGAAAACTTACTTTTAGAATAGAAGATAAGCTTTCTTTCATAAAAACAGTTAGATACTCAACTATAACAGGAGAGTGGGCATATATAGTTCCAGATGACGGAATGCTTGACTCTATGAATGAAACTTTCACTGTAAATATAGAAGATGCTGATGCTGGATCTGTTACTATTGAGGTTATGGATACAGAAGGAAATACTAAGTACTATTCTTTCTTGATATAATTTTAAGAGTGAAGAGACAGTAAATAGTTTGTATTTGCTGTCTCTTAATTTTCTTATCATTAAATAAAATTCTAAATTAATTCTTTTTATAAAGTTAATTGATATCTTTTTTCAGCCTTTTTATTCATATTGAAATGTTCATAAAATTTATAATTGCAATAAGTATCAGTATAAAGATAAAAATTTAAAATATTATTTTCTTTTAGATAATCATTAAATTTTTCAAAAAGAAATTTTCCTATACCAAATCCATGATAATTTTTATTTACAGCAAAAAATGATAATTCTGCTTGATAATTTTTATTTGTAGTTTTTAAAAGATTTTTATTTATTATTTTTATTATATTATATTATATATTATCAGAGAAAAACATCCTTCTATATTAAGAATCATTTTTCTTTTTAATTTTTTTTATTCTATCATCATAATAATTATTTATATTTGATACTAATATTTTTCCTATTAGAAATCCTACTGGTCTTTTATTTATTTCAGCTATTTTAATAAAACTTGCATAATTAAGAAAAATTAATAAATTTAATTCTGATATTAATGTTGCATTTCTATAATAAAGCATTTTATCGAATTCAAAATATTTTATAGTAATATTTCCAATTCTGTAAAATCACTTTCATTATATTTTCTGTAATAAATTTCTTCATTCATATTTTTAATAATCAAAAAAATTATTCATATCATTAAAAATTTCTCTCATGCTTCCTCTTAAAATTTTAGCATTAGGAAGAGATTGTATAAATTGAGTACCATAAGTTTTAGTATACAATCTTTTGTCAAGAACAAATACGACGCCTCTATCATCTTTGCTTCTTATTAAACGCCCGAATCCTTGCTTAAACTTTATTACAGCAAAAGGCAGAGCATAATCTAAGAAAGCGTTGCCTCCGTTTTCTTCTATGTATCTGTATCTTCCCTCGCTTATAGGATCAGTCGGTACAGCAAAAGGCAATTTAGGTATTATAACAACTTCTAAATTCTTTCCTGCAACATCAACTCCTTCCCAAAATGAATCTACTCCGTAAAGTACATTATTTGAAGATGATTTAAACATATCAAGTAAGGTATGTCTATGTATAGAAGCTGTTTGTGCCAATGCATTTATATTTTTACTTTTTAATTTTTCTGCCGTGCTTTCATATACGCTCATAAGAGATGAGAAAGAAGTAAATAGTATGAAAGCTCTTCCTCCTGTTATATCGCATACATTAAGCAATACTTTTGAAGTGAAGTCATTAAATGTATCAGCAGCAACATCCGGCATATCGGTTGCAATATATAGTCTTGCATTATCTTCATAATTGAATGGAGATTCTAAATATATTTCTATCTTTTTATTTTTTTCTATATAATCAAAACCTAATCTATTTGAAAAGAAATTAAAACTTTTTGAAACAGTTAAAGTAGCAGAGTACATTGCCACTGTATCAAATCTTGAATATAAAAAGTCATTTAAATTTTTTGATACTGTTACAGGTGTTAAATGCCAATTAAGAATAAGATTTCCTTTTTTGGTGAGTCTTGTTTCTACCCATCTTATATATTCATCTTTTTTATAATCTATTGTTGAGTTTAATGATACTAATTGTCTTTTTAGTCTCTCTAAATAAGCATTTGACATTTGAGCAATTTCTTCATAATCAAAATCTTTTTCTATAGCAATATCAAAAAACTTTTTATATAATTTATCGCATATATTAACAAGCGAAGTCATTGAAAGTACAATTTCCCTAAGAGCTTTTAATCCTTCATTTTGCCAATGAGAAGTTAGGACAAGCTCCGGACTTATTCTGAATTTATAACCTAATCCTTCTTTAGTTTGAATATTTTTATGGCAGTAGTTTATGAATTCTTTTGATCTCTCATCAACAACATTTCTCACTCTTGAAGTTAAATCATGTGCCTGATTTATTAAATTTATTATTTCATCATATTCATGCTTTTCAATTAATGATTTTTTTTCATTAAGCATATTATTAATACTTTCTATAACTCCAAGTCTTTTATTTTTTTTCATTCTTGAAATATAGAAAAGTGCTTTTAATATTCCGTTTTTACTTCCTTCATCTCCGAAATAGCTTGATGCTGAGTTTTCAAAATTATGTGCCTCATCAATTAAAACTTTTGTATATCTTGGAAGAAGGCTGTATCTTCCCGCTGTTTCTGCATAAAGAGATAAATCAGCACAAAGTATATGATGATTAACTATCAATAATTGTGCGGCATTTAATTGCTTACGCATTTTATAAAAATAACAATCCTCTAAATATTCGCATTTTCTATGAGTACATGTATCTGTGTCGCAGCAAACCATTTCCCATAATTCACCTTTAGGTTTATATCCTAAATCTGTTATGGAGCCGTCTTTAGTTATATTAAGCCAATTGTCTATGTCTTCAAAAAAATTAAGCTGCTCTCCCATATCAAGCATATTAACATCATTCAAGGCTTCTTTAACTTTTTTGATGCATACATAATTATTTCTGCCTTTTACTAAAGCATATTTTACGCTTGGAGCGATTCCTCCTATAATAGAAGGTATATCCTTTGAAATAATTTGTTCCTGCAGATTTATTGTATTTGTAGATATAACGATTCTAGTTTTATTTTCTTTAAGCCATAGTAAGGCAGGTACTAGATATGCAAAAGATTTGCCTATGCCTGTACCAGCTTCAGATATTAAATGTTTATTGTTATTAAATGCTTCAATAGTAGCTTCAACTAGTTCTGTTTGCTCTTGTCTGTATTCGTACTTTTTTAAAAGCTGACTTAAAGTACCATTTTCAGTAAACATATATAGAGCATCCGGAACATCTATAGTTTTTACATTTTCTGATTTTATAGGCTTTACAACTTCGTAATATTCATCAACATCATTATTAACTATATAAAAACCAACACCAGCATTATTGCCTAACTCGCTTGCTATAGCTAAATCGGCTCTTGAAGGTGTAAGCTGTCCGGAAGGGTGATTATGAATAACGGCATCAAACTCTAATGACAATGATATTATAGCAGGTACTGAATCTTTATTTCCTCTAGCCATTACCTCTATATAATCTAATATACCATAGGCATTAAAATTTATACCAAAATATACTTCATTTCCATAAGCATCTACTATTGCTTTTCTCATATAATTAATTGCATCTATGGAAAATACATTATCTATTTCTTTGCCATAATTATTACTCATATTGGTATAATAATATAGTATATATTGAAATCTTTGTCAATAATTTTTAATTCATTAATATTGTATGTGTTATTATTTTTATAATTAAAAAAATTCTTATTTAATTAATAAATATTATATTAAATTTATATAGCATCTTTATAAGAATTTTTATTATTATACATAATAAATAGAAAATTTTATATTGATTTTTTTATAAAATTATATATAATATTTATTAAGAATAATTGGAATAAATTAATGAAAAAAATAATAGAATTAAATAAACCAAATTTTGATGAAAAATTTATGGTGAAGTATTCTGAATTTTTCAACTTTTTAAATAAAAAAATAGATTCTTTTGATATTATCAATACTGATATTCAAAGTTTATTTGTATGTTTGATATTTGATGCTGGTTTGTACAATATTACAAGACCAGAAAGTGTTATTTGCAGATTTTCAAAATCTATAGAAATATCAAAAGAGATGGATATAAAAATTTCTCTTTTAAGATTCCAATTAGATAGTTTGCTCAATGATTATAAATATGATAGTTTTAAGATTATCCTTTTCTTTAATATACCAGAAGATGAAATTTTATCAAAATATTTAATAGCTAAAAAAATAAAAGAAAATGATGTTTCAAATAATGATGATCCTGTTTTAAATGTTGTACCAATAAAACCTATATATAGTTTAAAACAAATGATATTAAACCCATTAACTTATGATGAAATTAATAAAATCATTATTATGATAAAAAATATAGATAAAATATATAATGAATGGGGATTTTCAGAAATAGATTCTGTACCAAAATGTATTGTAAATTTTTTTGGTCCTCCAGGTACAGGAAAAACTATGCAGCACATGCTATAGCTAATGAATTATCTTTAAATATATTAGCATTAAATTATGCTGATATAGAATCTAAATTTGTTGGCGATGCTCCAAAGAATTTAGTATCCGCATTTAAAATAGCTGAAAAAGAAAAAGCAATGTTGTTTTTTGATGAAGCGGATTCTTTTTTAGGTAAAAGGATTACAAATGTTAGTTCCAGTTCAGATCAGGCTGTAAATTCATTAAGAAGTCAAATGCTTATATTATTAGAATCGTTTAATGGTACAGTAATATTTGCTACAAATTTACATAAGAATTATGATAGTGCATTTGAGAGCAGGATATTAAAGCATATCAAATTTGAACTTCCAGATTTGGATATGAGAGCTAAAATAATAAAAAGAATGATACCTAATAAAGCTCCTATAGATATGAATTTACTAACTGATGATTATTTATTAGAATTATCAGAAATATTGGATGGTTTTTCACCTAGAGAAATTAAAAATACTATATTAGATTTACTTATATCATTTTTGTATAGCGGAGATAAAGAGATAAGCAAAGAATTAGTAGATAAAGTATTTAGAACTTCTAAAGAAAAATTTGATGAAATAAAAAATAAAACAGGTTTATCTGCAGAAGCAAAAAAGAAATTGGAAAATACAATAAAAGATAATTTAGATAATAAAAATTATACTGTAGAAAAATTGAAAGAAAATTCTGAAGAAGAAAGTAATGATGATTAAAAAATATTATTATGTTATTTATAAAAATTTTTAATAAAGGAGAGTAAAATATGAACTATAATAAAGATGACATATTAAAAATGGCAAGAGACTATATGAAAAAAATAGAAATATCTAATAAAGATACTATAGATAGTATATTAGATAAATTGAAAAAGCTTCCGGAAGATGGAGTAGCTAAGATAACTGAATATTTAGGAGATTTAAATCAGGCTGTATCAAGTCATGAAGAAGGAATATTAGGTATCATAAAAGAGGCATGGAATTTACATGAAGAGAAAAGAGAAGTATTATCATTAGAAGATTGTATTTCTATGATAAAAAAACATATTAATCCTAAATTGCATTCATCAGCATGTATATTTTTAAAAAATGTAGATAGAGATTCTAAGCATTATGCTACATATGAAGTACATGTTTTTTATATGGATCATGATAATAATCCTATGATAAATGGAAATAATCCTCATTGGATAATATATGCTGATAGATTATCAAAAGATTTAAGTGAAGAATTTGGCAATGGTGATATGATAGTTTTAAAATAATTATTAGGAGTGTAAAATGAATTTTTGGAAAGAATTATTAAGAAGTTTGTGGGGAAAAATAAAAAAGTTTTTTGAGAAAGTATTAAATTTTGTAAAAAATATAGTTGCATTTTTTAAAGATCCTAAAAGACTTGCTAAATTAAAAGAAAATAGAGACCTTATAGCTGTATCAATTAAAGAAAAATTAGAAACTGGAAATTATAGAACAGTTAATTGCCTATTTAACAATTCAACTAAAGAGGTAGAGGATTATGATGAAAATGCTCAGGGTATAGAATCAGAGTCTATAGATTCTCAAACATCAAATACATTTGGTGATAAAGATATGATTGTTTTAAAATAGGAGAATAAAAAAATGGAGGGTAAGAATATGTTATATGTTTTAATTGGAGCTATTGTAGTTGCTGGAGGAGGTTTTGTTTTATATAAATTATCAAAAGCATCTGCTAATAGTTTAATTAATAAAGCTGTATATAAAGACCTTGTAACTATGGAAGAGCTTATAAGATTTTTTAAAAATGATGATGTTCTACAACATTTAAAGGAAAATGAAAATTTAATTGCAGTTGCTATAAAATCTAAATTAGATGATGGTAATATACATATATTAGCAGCGCTTTTTAATAATAATACTAAAGAAGTTGAATATTATGAAAAGTATATGCTTAATTATAAAACTTCTAAATTAGATGAAGATTTGAACAAGGCTTTTGAAGATAAAGATATGATAGTGTTAAAATAATTATGAGTGCTTTATTATTTATAATATTTTCTTTTATAGTGCATAAAATAGGATTAAAAATAAAGGGAAATATCAGTAATAGAATTATATATTATATTGCAGATATTGTTATTTTTATACTTATAATGTTTCTGTTATATAATTATTTTTTATTTGAAAATGGTTTTATTGGTAAAATTGTTAATATAATACCATTCCATATAGGGTTTTTATCTATTTTAGACAAACTTTTTATATATTTATACAATATAGTAGACGGATTAATAGGATTTTTTATAAATTTAAATGATAATAAGCATTTAATATTGGAAAATAGCGAATATAGAAAAATGTTTATGATAGAACTAGGATTAATAATATTTTCTATTCTTATTATATTCAGAACAAAAATGATTAGAAAGAAAATTAAAAATTATTATTCAGATACTAGTCCTGCTCTATATATTATAGAAAGTGAAATAAGAAAAAATCTTATATTGAATAATATGTTAAAAATATCAAAGTTTATTATTTTTATAATAACTATATTTTATATAAAATAAATTATAAGGAAATGTTATGGGAGAAATAATAGATGCTATCATTGATATAATACGTACTTTTATTGATATTATAAGAAGAATAATTGTTAAGATTATTAACTTTGCTAAGCATATTGCTAGATTTTTTAAAGATAAGATAAAACAGTTTAAAAAAGATATCTCTAAAATTTTTATAAGTTTGAAATTCCGTAAAACTGATGTTATTGCAAAAAAAATTAGTGATTCTCTTGAACAAGGAAATTATAACACAGCTGATATTGGATTAAATCTAAGTCCTGAAACTGAAGAGGTAGTGGCCAATGTTGTTTATGATAGGGATACTGGTTCCATAGCGGATTATGAGGAAAATGCTGAGCTGATAGAAGCTGAAAATGGTATGGATGCTCAAACTCGTGAGAGATTTAAGGGCAAAGATATGATTGTACATAAAAGCTAATTAATATAGGAGGTTATATGGAAAAAATATATTACGATTTTATGTTATTGTCATCTATAATTGTTTTTTTTTGTTGTTAGAAAAGCATATAAATCTGTAAAAGCTGCTTCTTTTGTATCTAAACAATATGATGAATATACAATTGAAATAAGATTATACAGAATATTATATTTTTTATTACTTTTATCATCTCTAGGATTTATGTTATATTCATTACTTGAATTCATAAGTTTTATATCTAAATAATAATATTAATTATGAGCCAAACTATTATTAGAAACAATATTAGTATTGGTTATATTATCAGCAAACATAGTTTTTACTTTCTCATTTGTAAGAGGAGAATAAAATTTGTGTATAAGCTCATAACCTTTTTTTATTGCATTAGTATCATAAGGACTATAAACATAATTGCTTGATAAAGAAGGCATATTAATATTAGGATCTTCTTTTATAGGCTTCATTATAAATTCAAATCCTTTTTTTCTAAAAAAGGCATAGTATGTTGGTACATAAGAGAAACTAATTTCTTTGTTTTCATTAATGTTTAAAGAAACAATAGTACCTATATCAAGATGAGGATATTTTGCTTTATGATTTGCTATAAAATTTCCAAGAGAATATATTATTATTCCGCTATGATTAGTACCCTCATAAACTTCAGCAGGTCTAGGAACATGAGGATGATGTCCTACTATTATGTCAACTCCATTTTCTATTAATGCTCTTGCTGTTTCTATTGTTGCTTTTTCTGGTGCTGTAGTATATTCTAGTCCGAAATGTAATGATATAATTTTTATCTCATTATTTGTAGCAAGTGCTAAATCTGATTTAACTTTTGATATTAAATCTTCCCTTTTTGGAAAGAAGTTCATAAAATAAAAATGTCCGTTTCTATTTGTTTTATGACTTAATCCGTTATCAAGCATTGTATATGCTGATATAAAAAGAGGTACATTATTAATATTTGTTATAATAGGTGCTATGCTTGGAGAATTAGTAGATCCTCCTAAAGTTAATTTATTGTTTCTATGAAGTTCTGCTACAGTTTCTGCCTCAGCTTGTGCACCTTGATCATAAGCGTGATTATTTGCTATTGAAAAAGTATTAAAATATTTGAAGAAATACTGTAAATATTCCAATGATCCGTTAAATTCAGGATAAGGCATAGGAGGCTTATTTGTATTAACTACAAATTCTAAATTAGCAAATACAATATCTCCTTGAAAATAATCTTTTAAATCTATTAAAACATCATTACTTTGAAATGCATTAACAATAGTAGGGTGAGTCATTATATCTCCAGTAAAAACTAATTTAATGCTTTTAGGAGGTTCTTTTATTTGTTCTTCTGTTTCTTTCTTTTCAGAACATGAAATTAATAATGCCATTAGTATAGTAATAATTGTTATTTTTATCATATTGTTATCCATTTTATTTTTTATTTTAATTATCTTATTCATTTGCAATTTCTAAATCATTTTTTTCTATATCATGAATATTAAGCATTTCTGTATTATCATTATTATCATTTGATCTAGTATATTTTAGAGGCGTAAATTCCATTTCTATTATTCTTCTATCTTCAACTTTCATTATTCTTCCTCTATATCCTTTTAATATAAAACGTTCATTAGTCTCAGGTATATGGTCCAACATATCAATAACGTATCCTGCTATAGTTTGATATTCCTCATGCTCTAATTCTAATTTAAGTAATTTATTAATTTCTTCTATTGGTGCTGTTCCATTTATTATGATTCTTTTACCTTTAATTTTTACCAATTCTTCCTCTTTTTTATCACTCTCATCTTCAATATCTCCCATTATTTCTTCTATGATGTCTTCCATAGTAACAAGCCCTGCAGTTCCGCCGTATTCATCAATAGTAATAACCATTTGAAGTTTCTTTTTCTGCATGTCATTGAATAAACTGCTTATAGTTCTAGTTTCAGGTACAAAATAAGGAAGCATTATATAATCAATAGCTTTCTTTTTTATTTTATTTAGTTTACCGGCACCTTTAACATATTCTTTAAATAAAGCTCTTGTATGAAATATTCCAATTATATGGTCAACAGTTTCTTCGTAGACAGGGAATCTTGATAATCCAGTTTCTACAGTTAATTTTATTATTTCATTTACATCAGTTTCTGCCTCTATACAAACCATATCAACACGCGGTGTCATAATTTCTTCTACTGTTTTATTTCTAAAATCAATTACTCCTGTAAGAAGTTCATGAGTTGATTCTTTTATGATTCCTTCTTTATGCCCTAAATGTATTATTGTTGTTATATCATCCATGCTTGATAATGCACTTCTTTTTTCAGTATTTCTTAATTTCTTAGGTACAAAATAATTCATTATAAAAGTTGTTATTTTATCCATTAAAAAAGTTATAGGAGTAAAAATAAAATAACAGAATTTCATAAAATATAAAAGGTAGGGCATCATTTTTTCAGCATTAACTCTCATTAACACTTTAGGAAGTATTTCTCCGAATATAATAATTAATATAGTTATTGTAGCTGTAGATATAGTAACCATTACACTTTCAGATATATTAGGTAAAGCAGCTGCCAGCCTTATTGCAAATACTGTTATCATTGAGCTTGCTGTAATATTAACTATATTATTTCCTACCAAAAGGCTTGGTATCATTGAACTTGATTTTTCCAAATATTTTGTATCTTCTTCTTTTATTTTTTTCTCTCTAACTAAACGCATTAATGTAACATCATCAATTGAAGTATATGCTGTTTCGCTTCCGGAAAATAATGCTGATAACATTATAAGAATAACTATAGTTAATATTTCAAATAAATAAACTAATATAATCTCCATATTTTATAAAACCTTATATTTTTATATTCTTTTTCTTAATTCCTCCATAAAATTTTTTCCTGGATCTGTTTTTATTGTACTTCTGTATTTAGTATTTAATTCTTTAAATAGATAATAATGCTCAGATTCTTTATTTTTATATTCATAATGAGCTATAACATATTGTATGCTTTTATATTTATTTTTTAGATATTTTATTAATCTTACATTAGAGTCTAATTGTTCTTTAGTTAATTTATCTGCATATCCTATATTTTCAATACTTATAGCAGTATAATTAAATCCTACTGTATGTCTTGCTATATATTCAGTTGGAGTATTGGCATATATAGTTCCATCAGTATCTACTAAAAAGTGTGTACCAACATTTACTTCTCCGCCTGCTTCAATATCAGGTCTTCCAGTTAAAATATCATTTTTGAATATATTAACAGCTATAGCAAGATTTGGGGTTTCTGTTGAATGAACAACTATTATTTTAGGGTTATCTAAATATATAAGCGGTTTTCCATAATGTTCCATGGTATATTTAGACATTAAATTTAATCTTAATGAATTAGGTGTTATTTTATATTTATCATTTATGTTTATATTTATATTATTAGTTGCCTGATTTGTAGTTACAGTATTAGTTTGCAATATACCGCCTTTAGCTGTATAACTGCATGATAATAAAGATATTATTATTGGTAATAGAATAATAGTATTTTTAAGCATTTAATACATTATGCATCCATGGCAATATTAACACTAACAAAACCAAGTGAAGATTGGAATGGTATAATTATAGTTTGCAAATTTTTTGGTATTATCTGAATTTCTTTGCCGAAATATAGTATAGGAGGAGTTATATCGCAGCTTATACCTTCTTCAGCTAATTTAGTAATTGCAAGACCGCTTATTGTATTTCCCATTTCATTTATAACACTTCTCATCATTTCTTCAAAATCATCTTCAGAATCATATTCTCCTCTTTTTTTCTCTGTAAGTGTTTCTGTTAAAAGCTGAGAAAAGTTTTCTGGAAATTCATATAATACCTGCCCATTAACATCTCCAACAATTCCTATAGCAACACCATATCCGGAAAACAATTTACGTCCCTGACCCTTTACAAGAGTACCTTTTTCCATTGTAAGACCAGCCATTTCCTTAAATATAGATACTAAAGATACTATGAACGGATTTATAAATCTAACGTCCATGAATTTTATTGGAGTTGTAGCCATTTTGTGTTCCTCTTTTTTATTTATATTGAATTATAATAATTATAACATAGTTAATTATAATTTCAATAATATAAATTTTATATTCTATTTATTATAAATATAATAATAAACTTTAAATTGTCAAATTTTGATATCTATAATTTAATATATTACTAATTTTAAATAATTCCTTTTAGATATTTATTTATGCAGTTAATAAAATTATTGATGCTGTATTAATTTTAATATATAAATACCGTAAATATTTATAGTAAAAATATAAAAACTATTTATATATTTTTTATGAATTTAACTTGATATTTAACTTAAATGATATAGAATAAAACAAGTAAACAGGGGTTTAATATGTCATTTGTTCATTTGCATGTACATACACAATATTCAATACTTGACGGAGCTGCCCGTATTAAGTCTCTTTATTCAAAAAAAGATAAGAAGAAAAGACTTATACCTGGTTTAATAGACAGAGCCGTAGAACTGGAAATGCCTGCTATTGCAATAACAGATCATGGCAATATGTTTGGCGTTATGGAATTTTTTTCAGAAGCTAAAGATAAGGGTATTATACCAGTTATAGGATGTGAAGTATATGTTGCCCCTAAGACTAGATTTGATAAAAAGATTGAAAACTCTGAAGAAAAAAGTGCTATGCATCTTATTCTTCTTGCCAAGGATAAAGAAGGTTATGATAATTTATGTAAATTAGTAACTTTCGGATATACTGAAGGATTTTATTACAGACCTAGAATAGATCATGAATTAATAGAGAAATATAATAAAGGCTTAATTTGTCTTTCTGCTTGTATGGGAGGAGAAATACCTATAGCTTTGAGAAAAAAGGATTATAATCAAGCTTTAAAGTTAGCACAGTATTATAAATCTATATTTGGAGAGGATTTTTATATAGAGCTTCAGGATCATGGCATAGCAGAAGAAAAACAATTAAACAGCGATTTATATAAAGTTGCTAAAAAAGAAAATATAGAACTTGTAGTTACTAATGATGTTCATTATGTATCTAAAGAAGATGCAAAGGCTCATGAGATACTTTTGGCAATACAGACAAAAGCAACTTTAGATTCTCCTAGAAGATACAAATTTCCAAGCAATGAATTTCATTTAAAAAGCGAAGAAGAAATGATGAAGTCATTTGCAAAACTTCCTAAAGCATTTGAAAATACTGTAAAAATAGCGGAACAATGCAAAGACTTGAATATAATGACTAAAAGCTATTATATGCCTAATTATGAGCTTCCTAATGGCGAAACGGAAACTTCTGCACTTAGAAATATGTGTATTGATGGTTTAAATAAATATTATAATAATGATATCCCTAAAGAAGCTATGGACAGACTTGAAATGGAATTAGGTGTTATAGCTAAAATGGGTTTTGAAGGATACTTCTTAGTAGTTCAGGATTTCATTAACTATGCTAGAAATCATGATGTTGCTGTAGGGCCTGGAAGAGGAAGTGCAGCAGGATCAATAGTTGCATTTGCTACAGGAATTACTAAAGTTAATCCTCTTGATTATAATTTGCTTTTTGAGAGATTTTTGAATCCTGAAAGAAAAAGCATGCCTGATATAGATGTTGACTTCCAAGATGATAAAAGGGAAGTAATAATAGATTATGTAAAAGAGAAATACGGAAAGGACAATGTTGCACAAATTGCTACATTCGGTGCTTTGGGAGGCCGTTCTGTTATAAGGGATGTTTGCCGTGTTATGGGTATAGATTTAGCTACTGCTGACAGACTTGCTAAAAGCATACCTGATGATGTAAAAAGAGTAGTAGATATATATGATCATCCTGAATGTGCTGAGTTCATAAAGGAAATAGAAAACAGCAGAGAATTGAAGAATATGTATGAAATATCTACAAGACTTGACGGTTTAGTTAGGAATGTAGGACTTCATGCTGCAGGTGTTATTATATCATCTCATCCTATAATGGATTTGGCACCGGTTTATCAGGATTCTAAAACAGGTACAAGAGCTTGTCAGTATGAGATGACTTATGTTGAAAGTGCCGGTCTTATAAAGATGGACTTTTTAGGCATTAAGAACTTAAGACTTATAAAAGATGCTATAAAAGATATAAAAGAAAGATATGGTATTGAAATAGATATAGATAAAATTCCTTTAGATGATGAAGCTGTTTATGATATATTTAGAAAAGCTGATACAGGAGGAGTTTTCCAATTTGAAAGCCCTGGCATGCGTCAGATGCTTATAAATATTCAGCCTACAGGTTTTGATGACTTAGTATCAAGCGTAGCTTTATACCGTCCTGGTCCTTTGAATTCAGGTATGGATAAAGATTATGCTGATAGAAAAAATAAAAGAAAAGAGATTGTATACAAACACCCTGATTTAGAGCCTATACTTAAAGAAAGTCAGGGAGTATTAATATATCAAGAGCAGATTATGGCCATAAGCCGTGTTATAGGCGGATTTGCTGCTGCTGAAGCTGATGATTTAAGAAAGGCTATGGGTAAAAAAATCGTAGAGAAAATGAACTCTATGGAAGAGAAATTTATTAAAGGCGGACTTGAAAGAGGTTATGATAAAGAGTTATTAACTTATTTATTTGATACCATGAAAGGTTTTGCTGAATACGGATTTAATAAATCTCACTCTGTTTGTTATGCATTAATAGCTTATCAAGAGGCTTATATTAAAGCACATTATCCAATGGAATATTATGTTGCTTTGCTTAATACTGTTATAGCAGATACTGATAAAATATCTTTATATCTTAATGAAGTTAAGCAAAAAAATATAGATATAGTTACAGCAAGCGTTTTTGAAAGCAATGCTTTATTCTCTCAGAAAAACGGTAAAATAGTTTATGCTTTGCATGCTGTTAAAGGTGTTGGTCTTCATGCTGCTTTAGCTATTGAGGAAGAGAGAGAAAAAAACGGACAGTTCAAGAATTTAGAAGATTTTGTAAAACGTGTAGATGTTCATTTGGTTAATAGAAAAGTTTATGAAACATTAATTAAATGCGGAGCTTTTGCCGAGTTTGGTCATACAGAAAGTGCTTTGCTTTCTTCTCTTGATGCGATACTTGCTCATGCTTCTAATTATCAGAAGGAAACATTATCCGGTCAGACTATGTTATTTGATTCTATGTCTGAAGATGACAGCGGAAGTGCTTCTTTGGTAATAGAAAAACAAGTGGAATATGCTTCTAATATTTTAATGGAAAATGAGAAAGAAGTTTTAGGCTTTTCATTAAGATATCATCCTTTTGCAAGATACATTACTAAAATTGATTATAAATATTTCAACAATACTTTGGATATTGACAATCTTAAAGATAAAGATGAGTTTTTACTTCCTTGTGTTGTTATATCAGCTATTGAAACAACTACAAAGAAAAATACTCCTATGATTACATTAAAAGTAATAGATTTATTTACTGAATATGTATTTTATATTACAGCCAATAGTCAGATAGAAAAATATAAAGATATGCTTGAAGAACAAACAGGAATATTGATAAAAGGACGCAGAGATGAAAATAGATTCTCAGAAAAAATATATAATAATATTGTTGATATAAAATTGTTAGATTCTTTCTTAAAAGATAAAAATCTTAAACTTAAAGAAGTAAAAAGAGATAATATAAAAAGAGAGGGTATATCTGAGAATGTTCAAGTTCAGTCAAGTATAAATGAGACTCCATTTAAAAACTCTAATAAAGATGCTGATATAAAACGTTCTGATAATATTGTTTCAAGTGATTCTTTTGCCAATAATAATAACAATATAATCATTAAGCATTCAAATACTGGTAAAAAACAATTATCTCTTCATGTTCATAAGAATATATTTGATGATATGGATTTATTATGTTTGCAAAATGCAATATCAAGCAATCCTGGAGAATATACAATATTCTTGAAATTAAAATCAGAAAGCGGTACAGAGATTTTTAAAATAGGTGAGGATTATAAAGTTGATCCTAATCAGAGATTTTTAAATGAAACAAAAAATGCTTTAAGATCATTAATAGAAATTGAATATGCTTAAAAATTATAAAAAAGACTGCTAATTAAAAATTAACAGTCTTTTTTATTAATTATTTTCTTTTATTATCAACTAAACCCATTAAATCTCTAACTTCATATAATGTTTTTTCAGCAACTTCGGAAGCATTTTTAGCACCTTCTTTAAGTACATCATAAACATAATCTTTATCATTGGATAATTTATTTATGTTCTCTCTTATAGGGGCAAGTTCATCATTAATATTTTTAACCAGCATTTTTTTGCATTGTACGCATCCAATAGCCGCATTTTTACAGCCATCGCAAATTTCTTTTTGTTCATCTTCAGAAGAGAAAATTTTATGATAATTATAAACATTACAAATATCAGGGTTGCCAGCATCAGTTTTAAGTTTTCTGTTTGTATCTGTCATTGCTTTTTGTAAAATTAATTTCTCTGTTTCTTCTGCTGTTAAACGCAAAGCTATATGATTATTTAGAGATTTGCTCATTTTATTTTGGCCGTCTAGTCCTAATATTCTTAATACTTTGCCATGATAAGTATCAGGTTCTTTAAAATATTCTCCGTATCTATTATTAAATTTTCTAACTATCATTCTTGTTAATTCTACATGTTGTTCCTGATCTTCTCCAACCGGAACTATATCAGGATGATAAAGTAAAATATCAGCTGCCATTAATGAAGGGTATGTGAGAAGTGCTGCATTAATATTTTCAACATTCTTTCTTGATTTATCTTTGTATTGAGTCATTCTTTCCAATTCAGCCACCGGTATTATGGAATTAAATATCCAAGCAAGTTCTGTATGTGCTCTAACATCAGATTGTACAAATATGGAGCATTTTTTAGGATCAAGTCCGCATGCCAGATATTCAACAGCAGCATCCATTATTCTTTTTTGCATTTCTTTAACATCATATTCAACAGTAATTGCATGATAGTCAACTATGCAAAAAAATCCATAATAATTATCAAGTATGTCTGCCCAATTTTTTAAAGCTCCTAAATAATTACCAATATGAAGAGAACCAGTAGGCTGTATTCCGCTTAACATAACTTTTTTTGACATATTATAACTCCATTTAATTTTTTATATTTTATTCTGCTTTTATGTTTGCAACTAAGAAACCTTCTTCAGTTCTTAAATCGCTTACATTAATATATATAAGTCTTTTATCTTCTGTTTCTATCAATAATTTTTTATTTAATGGATTCACCTCTTTTATTACGGATGGTACACTATTAAATACTAACTTAGTACCAACCTTAGGTAAATCTTTTTTTAGAGCACAATATGCTTTATATTCATGTCCTAAGCAGCACATAAGTCTTCCGCATTGTCCGGATATTTTCATTGTGTTTAAAAGCATGCCTTGTTCTTTTGCCATTTTTATAGTGATAGTTTCAAACTTACCTTTTATTACTTTACAGCATAATTCTCTTCCGCATATTCCGCATCCGCCTATAGATCTTGCTTCATCTCTTACTCCTATTTGGCGAAGTTCTATTCTTGTTTTAAAATGTGCTGCTAAATCTTTTACTAACTCTCTAAAATCTATTCTCTCTTCTGCAATGAATTCAAATAAAAGTTTAGCTCTATCTAAAAAATAATAAGAACTTATTAATTTTAAATCCAGATTATGATTATTGACTTTTTCTTTGCATATTTTAAAAGCTTCTGATGCATCTTCTGTATTTATTCTATGCTGTTCTAAATCTTTTTCATTTGCTATTCTAATTATATTAAAGATTTTATTTTTATTATTTTTTGTTTTTATGTTGGGTTCTTCTTCAACAATATCCTTTAATTCTTCAGATATTTCTTCATTACTGACGTCATCAATATCATCATTTTGTTCCGATATTTCATTATTTTCATTAGAATCACTATTTTGATTTTCTTCAGCATTTAATGAATCCATATCTATATCTTCAAAATTTAGTATGTATCCTATTTCTATACCTTCATCAGTTTCTATGACACATGTATCTTTTACTTTTACATTCTCTAAATGCAAATGTTCAAATTTCCCTATATTAGAACCCCTAAATTTAACATGGGCTATGTTTTTTATCATTAATACACTCCAAACTTATTATATTTTAAGAATTAGTTAATATAATTTAATGGTACTATATTTTATTTTTAAGTTGATATTATTGCAAGTATTATTTTTTTATATAGTATGATTTTATATTATAATTTTATAAAAATATGTTGATTAATATTGTATATAGAGTATATTATATATGTTGAAAAATTATGTGTAGTTATTTATGAAGTTGTCTTTTTTGTTTCCATTATTGTTTATGATGTTGTCATGTTTAAGTGCACCAGAAATTTATTTAAAAACTGATAATGCACAATATTGGAAAGATATGGTAAAAAATAAAATATCATATGATGTTTATCAAAATATATATAGATTTGATAATAATGCTAATATGACTTTAACTGTATATGGATATAAAGCTCCTATAAAATATAGTTTATTTCTTATGAAAGAAAAAAATCAGGCATTTTATTATAAAAATACAACATTAAAAAGTTATATAGTTGAAAGTTTGCCTACATTTAATTTATATGAAGATACCGTAAAAAAAAATGTTTATGATAGATTATATTCAGAACTTTCATATTATATTAGTAAGAATTTTCCGGATAGAAGTATTTATTTATCCATAGGATTAATGGTAAAAGATGATATTTTATATATAGCAGAAAATTACTCATCAGATTATAAGGATAGATTACACCATTGGATGAGAAAAAATGGATATGGAAGAGGGAATGATTGGGTGCCTTCTGTAAGTGCTGATTGGGAATCTTATCCTATACCTACAGAACATGAAATTGATTGGGATGATGTTGAAGTAATTGGAAGATTATTTTAATTTTGAATGTTTATAAATAAATCTATTTACATTTTTAGTTTTATTTATATTATATATTAATCTATTTTGTATATGGAGTATAAATGGTTAAGCGTATTAATATAGATGAATTTTTTAAATTAAGGGAAGAAGAGAATCTGCCTATTATAGATGTTCGCTCTCCTATAGAATATGAACATGCTCATATACCAAATGCTTATAATGTCTATTTGTTTAATGATGAAGAGAGAAAAGACGTAGGAACTATATACAAGCAAATTGGAAGAAAAGAAGCTGTATTGAAAGGGCTTGAGTATGTATCATTAAGAATGACAGATATACTAAAATCCATTGATAATATAACAAAAGACTATAATAATACTAATAAAATTCTTATGCATTGTTTTAGAGGAGGAATGAGAAGCGAGTCAGTAGCTTGGCTTTGCTCCAGTTATGGTTATGATGTTTATGTTTTGGACGGAGGATATAAAAGGTATAGGCATTATGTATTAGATTCTTTTAATAAGAACTATAGAATATATTTGCTTACAGGAAAGACAGGAAGCGGAAAAACATTAATATTAAATAAATTAAAAGAATATGGACATAATGTTATAGATTTAGAAAAAATAGCCAAGCATAAAGGTTCGGCATTCGGATGGATAAATGAGGGAGAACAGCCTAGCCAGGAACAATTTGAAAATAATTTATCAGCTGAATTATTAAAGTATAGTATTGATTCTATATTATGGTTTGAAGATGAAAGTTTGCTTATAGGTAAAAGAGCTATACCAAGAGATTTATTTAATAGAATGAGAGACAGTGAAAAAATAATATATTTGGACATACCAAAAGAGTTTAGGGCTGAATATATTGTTAATACTTATGGTAAATATAGTATTGATGATTTAAAAGAATCCATTATAAAGATAAAAAACCGTTTGGTCGGCGAAAAGATGAAGGAATCTTTAGAATTACTTGATAATGGAAATATATATGAATGCGTATTGAATATGCTTTATTATTATGATAAGGCTTATAAGCTTAGCATTCAGGATGATAAATTGGTAAAGATAGAATGCTGCAATCAAGATTTTGATAATATTGTCAAATTAATATTAAATAAGGTTAATCTTTAAAAGATATAAAAAAAGCGAAAGTTTTACCTTTCGCTTTTTTATTTATTTACTGAAGATTAAAATGATTCAAAACCATCTGAAGTATCTTTAGAGGTATCAAATGTATTTCCAAATTCATTATCTTTTACTGTTTTAACAGGAGCAGAGCTAACAGGAACACTAACAGGTTTTTCTTCATGATGTTTCTTTAATGGGCTTTTTAATTCTGGTTTTTTTACAGGAGCAGGTTTATTTTCCTGAACAGCTTTTTTATCTGTAGTAGGTGTTACAGTATCTTTTTTCTCTCTTTCTACTTTTGCTATATTTTTCTTATAATTCATGCCTCTTAATTTAAAGAATTCCATAGCTCTTAATAATTCTTCAGCTTGAGAGAATAATGCTTCAGAAGCAGCTGTAGCCTCTTCTACTAAAGCAGCATTTTGCTGAGTAGTCATATCCATTTGTGTAATAGCTATATTAACCTGATCTACACCAGCCTGCTGTTCCATAGCAGTAGAACTTAAATCCTGCATAATTTTAGCTGTTTCTTCTATCTGAGCTCTTAAGTTTTGGAATATTTCTTTAGATTCTCTTGCTGTTTCTGTAGCAGCAGCTATTTTTTCTTCTGAATCAGCTACTAAACTTGTAATATCTTTTACAGATGTTTGAGTTGTTTGTGCTAAGTTTCTAACCTCAGAAGCAACAACAGCGAAACCTCTTCCTTGTTCTCCGGCACGGGCAGCTTCAACTGCAGCATTAAGAGCAAGTATATTAGTTTGGAATGCTATGTCTTCAATTATTTTTGTAATAGCACTGATTTTAGAACTTGATTCATATACAGCTTCTATATTTTGAGTACTTTCTTCAATAATTCTTCCTGCTTCTTCAATAGCTGTTTTAGAATTAATCATCATATTATTGCCTTCTAATGTGTGTTCAGCAGATGATTTTATTGTAGATGCTATTTCTTCCATAGAAGAAGCAGTTTCTTCAAGTCCTGAAGCTTGATTTTCTGTTCTGTTTGATAAATCTATATTACCTTGTGCTACTTCATTAGCAGATGCTTTTACAGTGTAGGCACTATCGTATACTATTCTTACTTTTTCATTTAATTGATCTAAAATATTTATTAAAGCAACAGCAATCTCACCGAATTCATCTTTTCTTTTTTCAAATCCAGGAGGAGTAGACCAACTAAGATCACCTTTAGATAAACTAGTTAAATCTATAGCTAAAAGGTGTAATATAGTAGTTATTTTGTTTATATAGAATACTATTACCAAAGAGGCAATTACAAGTATTACAATAGTACCAATGATAGCATATCTTTTCATAGAAGAAATATGAGAGAATAATTCTGCTGATTCTATACTCATAACAACAGACCAACCAGATATAGGCTCTTTATAAAAAGTAGCTATAGAGTCTTTATCATTAAAAGGTGATTTAAACTCATAATATCCTGATTCATTTTCTACAGCATATTTGATATAATCTGCATTTCTTAAAACTTCACTTCTTACATGCGAAGGTATAGGGTCAGCTATAACCCATCTATCTTTATCAACTATGAATGGGTGACCAGTATTTCCTGATTTTACAAGATTTAATTCTTTATCTATAAAGCCTAACCAATCAATCATTGTAGATATTGCACCAACTATATTTCCGGCTGAATCTTTTACAGGTGAGAAAACTTTTACAACATATTTATTATTATCAGCAGGAGAAGGATCTACAGTATAATGTACGGAAGATTGACCGGACATGATTTTCTGCCATAATTCTGTTCCGCTGAAATTTCTTGTGGAAGAGGCATTAACAATTTTATCATCTAAAGTGTCAGCTACTACATTTCCTGATCCGTCAAGAACTACTATTCCTTCTAAATTAACATTATTTGCTGTAACAGCTTTTAATTTTTGTGTAAGAGCAAGTTTATTTTCAGGTGTTTGATTTTGGATGAATGTTACCAATTCCGGGTATCCTCTGCTTATTGCTTCAGACGTAAATATTGACTGCTCTAGCCATACATTTATCATTCTAGCATATACTTTTGTAGTTGATTCAAATCCGAATATAGCAGAACTTCTTATACCCTGAGCACCTATATTAATTAATAGAGTAACTAAAATAATTGTCATAACCGTAACGAGAAGCATTACGAAAAACGGTATTTTAACCTTTAAGGATTGCAATTTTCTCACTGTCAAACTCCAACAATTTATTTACATGAAAAAATATCATTTTATATTATTATATATAATAACAATATTTTTTATGAAGTCAAGATATATTTTTTACATATTCTATAATTTATCGTATATTTAACATTTATTTTTTAATTAAATACATTCTTTTGTAAAAAAAATCTACTTTTTCTTATTTTCAGCTTCGCTTTTTCTTATGTAAAGCGGCAGTAAAGAATGTATATCGTCAAATTGATTGTTTTTAAATTTATACTTGGAGAGAAGTATTATATTATATGCTCTTATTATATTATAATTTTCATCTAAAGGTTTAATATTGTAATTTTTTAGATTTTCAGTAAAGAAATCTCTATTATTATAAAATCCGTCGCCGCATAATACTATATTTTTATCCGTGTTTTCTATTGAATTAATTATATCTATGAATTCCTGATATGTTAAATCCATATTCTCTTTTAATTTATTACAGCCGTTATATATATTAGCATATACGCTTCCTTTTCTGGCATCTATCATAGCTGCTTTTATTCCGTCATAATCTTTTATATTCTCATATAAAGCATCTAAACTTTGAATGCCTATTATTGATATATTTTTAGCGTAGCATATAGTTTTTATAGTGGCAAATGCTATTCTTAAGGCTGTAAAAGAGCCTGGTCCCATTCCCAATGCTATATAAGTTATATCATCCAATGAAACATTATTTTCTTTAAGGAAAGACTGTAAAGCAGGAAGTATTTCTTCATTATGATTTTTTATATTCTGCTTATTAAGTTCTGAAATAGTATTATCGTCTTTTTGAAGAGCTATTGAGAAACTGCTTGATACTGTATCGAATGCTAATATATTCATGACATTAAATCTAGTACTAAGCCTTTAAGTCTCATAACTTTATTTGCTATTGCTATATGATTCTTTTGTTCTTTCATAATTAAAGCATAAAGAGAGTCAAGTTCTTCGTTAATCTTGGCAACAACTTTGTACTGGCGGCTGCTGTACATAGATCTGCTTCTATTGAATACCGAAACTTCTCTTACTCTGTAAGCGTCTTTTATTAGTTTATCTGTTAATGCTCTTATTAAATCTCTAAATCTCTGAAAATCTTTTATATTTGCACTTCTGTCTAAAATATTCCCAGCATCGTAAATTTGTCTTTTTAATTCATCTAATTCGTATGAGTATTTTTTTATTTCTTTATCTTCTTCCAACATTGCAGCGAAGGGAGATGAAGCTGCTGATACTTTCATTGATGCCTCAGGCGAAGCCATCAATATATTGTTTAAATTCATCTCTCTATTCATTCTTTCTTGAACTCTCATTACATTTCTCCGTAAAATACTTAATTATGTTAACTTTTAAAATATATTATGTTAACTTAACATGAATCATATAAAATATCAATATACTATAAATCGTATTTTTGCTATTTTGCTTTATTATTTTATTTTTTTGATTATAATAATGGGCTAAACTGAAAATTATTGAAAAAAAACTAAAAAGATTTATAATTTTTTTATGAAAAGAGAAGAAATTTTATCAAGATATAACTCAATAATTGAAAATATTGAAAGAATAAAACAAAAATACAGTATAAGCTATGATGTTAATATTGCAGCGGTAAGCAAATATTCATCATTGGACACTATAAAGGAATTTCTGTCATTAAATATAGATCTTCCGCTGGCTGAGAGTAAAGCACAGAGCTTGAGGGATAGAGCAGGGGAGATTGCAGAGATTAAAGACAATGTTAAATGGCATTTTATAGGACGCATACAGAACAATAAGGTAAAATACATAGTTAAATATGCAGATTTGATACAAAGCGTAGATTCTATTGAAACAGCCCAATATATAAGCAAGGAAGCACAAAAAAATAATAAGATACAGGATATACTTCTTCAGTTTAATATAAGCGATGAGGAACAGAAAGGCGGATTTAATACAAGCAGTTATCATAATATATACGAGAATATAAGCGGAATGGATAATATATGTATAAAAGGTCTTATGGGAATAGCAATGGACAGCGAAGATTCTTCAGTTATAGAGAAAGAGTTTGAGAGATTGCATATAATATATGAAGAAATAAATTCAAAATATAAAAATCCTTTATCCGTTCTTTCTATGGGTATGTCTTCAGATTATGAACTTGCAATAAAGCATGGTTCAAATATGGTTAGAATAGGCAGCAGCTTTTTAGGTAATTCTTAAATGTTAAAAGGTTTTGTAATAAACGAGGATAAATTATGCCTTTGAATTTTGAAACTTTAGAAAAATCAATAAAAGCATTAGAAAAATCTATTAATGTATATTACAGCTATAAAGAAGATGAAAATAAAGATTTGATAGATACAATATCAGCAGGAATAATACAGAATTTTGAAATAGCTTATGAGAATAGCTGGAAATTAATAGCTAAATGGCTTGATGAAAATATTTCAGCTGATACATCGCATAAAACTACAAAAAAAGGATTATTCAGACTTGCAGGCGAATATTTTTTAATAGATGATGTAAATATGTGGATAGAATTTCATAATGCTAGAAATAATACATCGCATAGATATTCTGGGATTTTATCTCATGAAGTTTTAGAGTATGCATTAAAATTTCCAAGTTATGCAGAATATCTTTTAAAGAATTTAAAGGAAAAAGTATAATGCTATCAATACCATATAATGATATAGAAACAATAAATAAAATTTTATCTTATAATATAAAGTCTGGTAAAGTTTATGCTTTTGGTTCAAGATATAAATGTACTAACAGAAAATTTTCTGATTTGGATTTAGCTATTGATTTAAATAGGAAGATGAGTATAAATGAAATAGAGAATTTGAAATATGATTTTGAAGAGAGTAATTTAAGTTATAGAGTAGATATTATAGATTATAATAATATAAGCGAAGAGTTTAAGCAAATAATAGACTCAGGCAGCGAAATAATTTACAGCAGGAGTTTTTTATAATGAAAAAAGTAAAAGATGATTGGCAGGAAGTTAGGCTAGGGGATATAT
>NZ_CALXRN010000191.1 GCF_944390595.1 uncultured Brachyspira sp.
AGAGAATAAATTATAGTCCGTATTTAAACATATATTTGATAAAAAAGAAGTTAATAGAATTTTCTATTAACTTCTTTTTTAATAATTAAAACATCAATAATATATATTTTAATGAATATATTGATAATTAATAGTTGACAATTTTACTATTTATAAATATGATTATTTTTAATATTGAAGCTGATTAAATTGAAGGAGCTGTTAAAAAATTATGGCTAAAACTATTAAATGTAAATCTTGTAAAACAGTTAATGACAAATATGCTAAACAATGCCGTTCATGCGGTACTTTGCTTTATCCGGAAATATCATACAAAAATGCTACTATTGTTACTATTGTATTAGATGCAGTTTTTGCATTTATATATTTATTTGGAATTTATTTATTTATAGTAAACTCAAACAATGATGAAATACCAAAATATATAGCATTACTTCCGGCACCAAATACTATTCCTTATTTTTTAATAATATTATTATTTTTAGCATTTGCTGCTGTAAAAATTCTATATATATTAAATGTATTTATTCTAAAAAAAGAAAGTATCTTTTTTGTAAGAAGAATTAGCATGTTTGTAGAAGCGGTTATAATGTTTCCAATACAAACTATATTAGCATTATATTTTTATGAACCTGCTACAAATCAGGATAAAATGAACAAAAAAATGGAATAACAAATGGCTTTAACTATACTAAAAACTGCCAAGAGTGTATATAAATTTGTTAATAACAATAAAAATAAAACAATAGCTTTAATACCAACTATGGGAGCATTACACAAAGGACATGAAGAACTTATAAAAAAGGCAAAAAAAGAATGCAGTATAGTTATTGTCAGTATATTTCTTAATCCTCTCCAGTTTACTAAAGTAGAAGACATCGAAAAATATCCTCAAGATATAGATATGGATAAAAAAATATTAAATGATCTTAATGCTGATATATTATTTTTACCTTCTGTAGAAGATATGATACCCGATGATTATGGAACTTATATAAATATAGACGGCATTTACAGCAAATCTTATGGAATCTCAAGACCCTTGTACTATAAAGGTCTTATTACAATAATGGCTAAACTCTTTAATATAGTATCTCCGACACATGTATATTTAGTAGAAAATGATTATCAAAAAGTATTTATGATAAATAAAATGATTAAAGATTTGAATTATAATATAGTAGTAAAAACTATACCTATAGTAAGAGATGATAATATGATTGCTTTAAGCAGTATAAATGTATTATTAAGCGATAGAGAAAAAGAAGAAGCCGCTGTTATATATGAACTATTGAAAGAAGCTAGAGAAGAATTCAAAAAAGCAAGTACAAAATCATCATATTTAATAGATATTATTAAGAATAATTTGCGTCTGCATAAAGTACTAAAACTAGAATATATTGATATAGTAGATAAAGACACATTACTTAGTGTGGAAACAGCAACAAAAAATTCCATTATATTAATATCATGCTACTGCGGAGCTACTAGATTATTGGATAATATACATTTAAAATAAATATTTAAATTATAAAATATAAAAAAATAAATACGAATATTTTATTATAATAGTACAAAATATAATTGAATGTTTATGAATAATATTAGAAAAATATCCAAAATTATTAAAGTCATAGGACTAAAAAAATCCAAAAGTGTCATTAAATTAATAGGGTTAAAAAATATACCAAAACTAACTAAACAAAAAAATATAATAGGCTTAATTAGTATAATAGGACTAAAAAAATCTGCTAAAATAATCAGTTTAATAGGTATAAAAAACACATTTATGATAATTAGAACAATAAAAGAATAATATATATTTTATACTACAACAAATATATAAAACATATTAAATTAAAAATTCCATATAAATCATAATATTATGTTAAAATAGCAATTAAAATTTGACTTTACAATGTTTTTATGTTATAATTACGCACCGTTACATTTTAAGATTTTATAAAACTACCAAATTTTTTAAACGTTAAATCAAGGTGTGTATGATGGATAAAAAGACATTAAAAACAAAAAATAGTACTTACGTTCTATCACAAAAAGATATTAAACAAAATTGGCTAATTATAGATGCCAAAGGTAAGTCATTAGGAAGAGTTGCAAGCAGAGTGGCTTATATGCTTAAAGGTAAACATAAAGTTGACTATGCATATAATTTGGATAATGGAGATTATGTTATAGTTATAAATGCTAAAGATATAGTATTAACAGGCAATAAAAAGAAAGGAAAAATTCACTATAGACATACAGGTTATCCTGGCGGTATTAAAGCTGTTAGTTATGGAGAATTATTAGAGAAAAATCCTGAAAGAATGGTAAAAATAGCTGTAAAAGGTATGCTTTCTCATAATCCATTAGGCAGACTTCATCTTAAAAAATTAAAAGTATATGCCGGAAGCGAACATCCGCATGAAGCTAATAAACCTACTGTAGTAAATATATAATTAGGAGATAAATAAAAATGGCATCTAAACAATTAACTATTTTTACTGGTAAAAGAAAAACAGCTAATGCTAGAGTACGTATTACTTTGGGCAGCGGTAAAATTATAATAAATGGAAAAAATTATGCTGAATACTTCTGCAACAGAGCAGCACTTCTTAAAGTAGTAGAAGACGCTTTAAAAGTAACAGGAAATTTTGGTAAATATGATGTATTTGCTAATGTACATGGCGGAGGAGTTTCTGCTCAGGCTGATGCTGTTAGACATGGTATTGCTAAAGCATTAGTAGGAGAAAGTCAGGATTTCAGAACTACATTAAAGAGAAATGGTTTTCTTACTAGAGATTCACGTGTAGTTGAACGTAAAAAATACGGAAGATCTGGTGCTAGAAAACGCTTCCAGTTCTCTAAACGTTAAGTTTTTATCTTAGCGATTATGAATTTATTTAAAGGTTTATTATATGACTGCTAAGAAATTAAAGAAATTTAAAGATTTATTATTAGAAGAAAAGAAAAAGACTTTAGATGAGTTGCTAAGCGGCAATGAAATTTATGAATCTCTAAAAGAAGACTCTCACGGAGATATGGCAGATATAGCATTTCAGGCTTATGAAAAGCAAAATTTAGTAAATTTTTCTCAAAAAGAAAAAGATAAATTAGAAATGCTTAATAATGCTCTTAAAAGAATAGAAGACGGCACATATGGTAAATGCATAGATTGTAAAGAAGAAATTAGCGAAGAGAGATTAACTGCCATACCGCAAACTTTAAGATGTGTAAATTGCATGGCTAAATATGAAGATAAAAAACGTCGTGAAAAAATGTAATGTATGTTAAAGTTGTTTTTAACCTACCTATAGATAAAATACTTACATATAAAAAACCAGACGAGATTAATGACAGCTTGGTAGGATGTAGAGTTATTGCTCCAATACGCGGAAAAGGTAATAAAGGTATTGTTATAGAAGAAACTGACTCTGCTGATGGAAATTATAAAATACATCCTATTAAAGCTAGAATAGATCTTGAACCTATATGTTCTGATAAAGAATTCCAATTAGCTAAATGGATGAGTAACTATTACCATTCATCATTCGGAGAAGCATTATT
>NZ_CALXRN010000192.1 GCF_944390595.1 uncultured Brachyspira sp.
CTCAGATACGCTTATTAAATAATCAGCATCATCAGATTTTATATAATCCTTATTTTGACTTATAGCATTTTTCAAATAATTATATTTTTCTTTTTCATCAGTCATGCTTTTAGCTTTAACTAAAGAAAGTATATTTTTATATGTTTGAGAACTATTATTTTCTATAGTGTTAATATTATAACTTGATGAATAATAGTTGTTATAAAAATTATTGATATTTTTAGAACTGTACGGATATAATAGCCCGTATAACATTAATGATATAATTATTACATATTTCATATTTTACTCCTATATATGTTTTTCAAATTGAACAATGTTCATTTTAATATATTTAATATAATTGTCAATATATATATTTAATATTTTTAGTTATAATCTTTACCTAACTATATTTTATAATTAGGTAAAGATTATATTGGGAGAAGTTACAAAAAAGCTATTTAAAAATAATATCTTCCTCCTATACTCATTCTTCCAAAACCAGCTTTATTAATTTTTGCGGGATATCCAAGTTCAGCACCATTATGTACGAAATGCATTCCTCCTCCGAATTCTAGCACTATAGCAACATGTTTACTTATGTTTATATTAAAGCCGGCACCTCCGCCTATTTCCCAATAATATGGAGCAGAGAATAAAAATTTACCGCTTTTGTCGGCATCAAATGATAAAAATCCAAAACTTGCAAAAGCAAAACCATATCTTGATACACTGATAGTCCCTGTATATTCGTCATCATTGCCAAATGTTAATTTTTGCATGATTCCCAATTCGTACATTTGAGGACTGTCATCATAAATTTTGGAACCAGTTATTGCAGTATAGCTTTTTATTTGAAAATTATTATATTTCATTATTTTAAATCCCAATTCTATATTAACTGTTGTTTTTATAGAATCTGCACTGCTGAATAATCCTACAGAAAAAAATCTATTATCCAGTACAGATTGAAAACCTTTTTTCTCTTCATTATTTTCTTCCTTTTCCTCTTGTGAATAAGCATTGCAAAATAACATTAAAAATATAGTATTTATCATAAAAATATATTTTAATACTTTCATTATTATCTCCTAAATATGGAAGGGAACAGTATTTGTTTTTTTATTTTCTAAATTTTCAATTTATCAGAATTTGCTTGTAATTCTTCATTTTTTATTGTTTTTATCTGTGTAAAGAAATATAAATATTTTCCAATGAAAAGTATTACAAGAACTATCCTAGCATGCAGATTATTAACAAAAATAAATGTAATTATAAGCATGGCGCTAACAGGAAGCAGTATTGTAAGTTTAGATTTTAAAGTCATGGATCTTGATTTTACAAAACTTTCCAAATGTTTTTTATATAATTTTGTGGACATAAACCAATCATGAAATCTTTTAGAGCCTTTTGCAAAAAAGAAAGAGGCAAGTAAAAGAAATGGGGTAGTTGGCAAAATTGGTACAACTATTCCAACAGCACCAATACCTACAAAAAGAAATCCTAAGCAAATAAATAATATTCTCATATAACACCTTTAAAATCTAATTTTTTATTTTTGTTTATATTATGCTTCATCATTACAAATACATGTTTAAAAGCTGCTATAGGATGATGAATAATCATTCTTTTTCCGGAATAAGACATTATTTTTTTTACTTTTTCTTTCATGTCTTTTTTATAGCAATGTGATTTGCATGCACTGCAGAATGTTTTTTCTTTTATAAATCTGCATTTATTTGTTCTTTCACAAGCATAATTGTATAGCTCTTCACATTCTTTACATATGTTCTTACTTCCAAACGTTTTATTATAAATTTTTTGATAATCTTTATGATTATGCATGCAGTATAATTTAATCATATAAAGCATCATATCTTTTTCATATTTTCTTTTTTTTACTATTTTATAATCATCATTATGACAATAATATTTTTGTATAATCATCTTTATAACCTTATTTATTTTATATTGGGCATCTAATTTTAAGATACCCAATAAATCTATTCCCAAGATCAATAATTTAGCAAATTAAAATCTCCAAGTAATACCTGTGCTTCCATTGAATACAAGTCCATTATCTGCACTATTTCCAATACCATCAACTGTAGTAGCACCTCCAATTTGAGCCTCAAAATACCATTCTAAATTAGGCATAGGTGTAATATATAACTCTCCATAAACTAAATATCCAAGTGAATAAAATACAGGGGGTATTCTTACAGGTTTAGAGCTAGCTATACCAGCATTAATTCCTCCTGTAAGCATGGAGAAAGATAAAGCAGGTTCTAAATAAAGAGTCATTATATCGTTTTCAGCAGTAAAACCTACAGGAACAGATAAACTCATATATTGAGGCTTAGTTATATAATAGTCAACATCTCCTATAGTTACAGTAGCGGTTCCGCCATCAAGAGGTACATTCATAGATGTGATGTCAAATGATCCAAGTCCTCCTATAGGAGAAGCGGCATCTACTTGATAATATCCAAATCCGCTAGAGCCGGTTCTTCCCCTAATTGAGTATGAAGGTCCTTCAAAATCTTTTATAGAGGCTTTATACACAATTCTTATTTGCGGCTCTATTAATATAGGATCTGTTGCTGCTATAAAATAACCTCTTGCATCTATTCCTATAGAATGAGCCTGAGTGTCATTAGGAAATCCAAAAGTTGCATTCATCATTTGAACATTAAGAACTCTGCTTTCATTTGCCTTCATTGAATACATACCATATAGTAAATTAACTCTTATTCTGCTGAATATATCATTTCCTGTATAATATTCTATTCTTATATCTGTAGAAACTGCTATATCACCTTCATTAACAGTATTTTTTCCGCCTATACCTATTGTAACAGGTATATTGATTCTTAAATTGTCATTCAAAGCAGTTGCTGTTATTATAGGAGCATGTGCCTGCCAAGTTGAAGTTACATATTTAAATTGATATCCTAATCCTATACCAAAACTTTCTGCTTTATAAGCTATACCAGCAATAGGGGCAGGGTAAAATACACTTATTCCCCCCTTGATACCTGATGTTAAATTATCAACTAACACACCTGCAGATTCTCCTTCCACACCTATCATAAATCTTAAATTTTCAGTTCCTGCTAAAACTCCAAACCTATCAAGCCTTATAGTAAGCTGATTCTCATCAACTAAAAAATCATTAAAATCTTCTAATATTGTATATCCAAACATACTATAAGCACTTATTATTAAAGCTGTTAAAACATAATATAAACGTTTCATCTTTTTATCCTTAAATATTTTTGTTTATAATTTTTTAACAACTTTGTATACTACCTAAACACTACTATTTTTAATTATTCATTTTTATTATCAAACTGTTATATTTTTTGATGTTTAGTTATTCTGAATACCTCCTTAATTATTTTTTATTTTCACTTTATAAATATATTCTTTTAATTATTAGTTTTATATAAAGTTTATATATATATCTAAATTGTTAGTATATTCTAACATTTAAATAAAAAAAATCAATATTTAATGATTATTTTTTATTTAGTCTGCTAATTT
>NZ_CALXRN010000193.1 GCF_944390595.1 uncultured Brachyspira sp.
GCATAAAAACTAAAGGAGTAGACAGCACAGCTAATGTTAATATGGCACTTGAGGCAGGTAAGCATTTAGCCAAAGAATATAATACAGTTGTAAGCATAAGCGGTGAAACTGATATTATAACAGACGGAAATAAAGTTTTATATGTTAGAGGAGGTTCTCCTTTAATGCCTGTTAATACCGGTATGGGATGTACTTCTACTGCTATAACAGGTGCTATGCTTTCTGTATCTAATCCTTTAATAGCTGCTGCCTCTGCTATGTGTATAATGGCTTCAGCTGGAGAAAAAGCTTCAAAGAAATCTGAAGGTCCTGCTAGTTTTTCTGTTGCTTTTATAGATGAGCTTTATAAACTTGATATCAATGATGCTGCCAATAGGGTAAAGGAATAAAATATACTCATTATTATTTTTTATAAAGTAAAATTATGTAAATATTTTTTATTTTACTATTTATTAAATTTATATTTTATTCTTTTGTTAATTAGTTAATTCTATTTATTGACAATGCTTTTATATTTTACTATACTAATTTGGGTACAGTTATTTATAAAAAATAAAGGATTTACATTATGAAAAAAATATTATTTTCAATTTTATTAATTTCTAGTTTGGTTTTATCATGTACAGGTAAAGCAGGTACTGATAAAGCTTCAACTTCTACTTCAGGAGATACTAAGAAGATAGTTTTAATAACTATGGATTCTATTGATGAACATTGGCTTTCAGTAAAAAAAGGTGCTGAAGATAAAGCTGCAGAATTAGGTAATATAGAATTGATTTTTAGAGCTCCAGCTGGAAAAACTGACCCTAATGAGCAAACCCGTATGGCTGAAGATGCTATAAATCAGCAGGCAGATGCTATATTATTAGCTCCTTCTGATGCTGCTGCTTTAGCTCCTGTTGCTGCTAGAATAAAAGCTGCAAATATACCTCTTGTTTTAATAGACTCAGGAATAACTACAGAAGATTATGATGCTTTCTTATCTACAGATAATGAAGCTGCCGGTGCTTTAGCTGCTGATACTTTTGCTAAATTAGTTAATTCAAAAGGTAAAATAGGTATAGTTCATGCTCAGCCTGCTGCTGCTACTGCTATAGCAAGAGGAAAAGGTTTTGAAACAAGAATAAAAGAAATAGCTCCTGAAATAGAAATAGTTTCTGTTCAATATTCTGATGGAGATAAAGCTAAAGCATTAAATATAGCTACTGATATAATGACAGCTAATCCTGATTTAGTAGGATTCTTTGCTTCTAACGAAGGTTCTACAGTTGGAGTTGCTAGAGCTATAGAAGATATGGGTAAAAAAGATACAGTTATGTTAGTAGGATTTGACAAATCTCAAGATACAATCAGAGCTTTAGAAAATGGTACATTAAAAGCTACTGTAGTACAAAATCCTTATAAAATGGGATTTGACGGATTACAATTTGCTGTAGATATAATAAATGGAAAAGAAGTTACTAGATTATTAGATACTGGAGTAAATGTAGTTACTTTAGAAAATATTGATACTATAAAATAATTTTAGTAAAAATTAAATATATTGATTAGATAATATGCAAATATTATCTAATCGATATTTTTTATATAGGAAATTCTTATGTCGAATGTTGTTGGTGTGGATATTGGCGGTACAAAAACTTCTGTAATAATAGGAGATGATTCTCCTAAAGTTTTTCATAAAGAAAAATTTGCTACATCTGATAGTGAAGATACATTAAAAAATATATGTAAAATAATAAAAGATTATCAATCTCAATATGGCGTCATAAAAAGTATAGGTATAAGCTGCGGAGGTCCTTTATCCAGTAAAGATGGAGTTATAATTTGTCCGCCTAATTTACCGAATTGGAAAAATGTTGAAATAGTTAAATATTTTTATGATAACTTAAATATACATTCAAAATTAGAAAATGATGCAAATGCTTGTGCTGTTGCTGAATATTTATGGGGCATTGGCAGAGGTTCATCCAATATGGCTTTTTTTACTTTTGGTACTGGTTTAGGGGCTGGGCTTATATTGGATAATAGATTATATAGAGGTTCTTCTGATATGGCTGGAGAAATAGGGCATATTAGATTAAGCGATAATGGACCTGTTGGATATAATAAGGCTGGCTCATTTGAAGGGTTTTGCAGCGGCGGAGGTATAGCTAAACTTTGCAAAATGAGGATAGAAGAAAAGTCAGAAGATAAAGATGTTAAAGAATTTATAGATTTATTAAAAGATAAAGATATTTCTACTTATGAAATAGCTAATATTGCTAAAGCTGGTAATAAATTTGCTATTTCTATATTTAATGAAAGTGCTGAATATTTAGGAAAAGGTATTTCTATACTCATAGATATACTTAATTTGGATAAGATAATTATAGGCGGAATATATACTAGAATGGAATCTTATTTCAAAGATACAATGATGCAGATAATAGAAAAAGAAGCGTTGAAATATAGTTCTGATTTTTGTGAGATAGTTCCATCTTATTTTGGAGAAGAAATAGGAGATTATTCAGCATTAGCTGTTGCTATGAATAAAATATAAAATAATTATGGAGATTTAATGTCTGATATAGTTTTTAGTGCAAAAAATATTTCAAAAGGTTTTTTTGGTGTTCCAGTGTTAAAAGATGTAAATTTGGATATGATGAAGGGCGAAGTTCATGCTATATTAGGAGAGAATGGTGCCGGCAAATCAACATTGATGAAAATTATTGCTGGGGTATATACTTATGATTCAGGGGAGTTATTTTTAGAAGGAAAGCAAGTTCATTTTGATAAGCCTGCTGATGCTATAAATAGCGGAATCATAACTATTCACCAAGAATTAAATATGTGTACTCATCTTACTGTAATGGAAAATCTTTTTCTTGCAAGAGAATACAAAAAAAATTATATATTTTTGGATAAGAAAAGAATGCGTAATCAAGCTATAGAGTGGCTTAGCAGATTCGGCATGCAGGATGAAGTGGATACTGCTGTAAAAAGACTTCCTATATCTAAACAGCAAATAGTTGAAATAGCGAGGGCAGTTTCTTTATCGTCTAAAGTTTTAATAATGGATGAGCCTACATCTTCATTATCGAATAGAGAGACAGAACAGCTATTTAATATAATACACAATTTAAAGAATGAAGGAATATCTATTATATATATATCGCATAGATTAGAGGAACTGGAATATATTGCTGATAGAATTACAGTTTTAAGAGACGGTAATTTTATAATGAGCAAGCCGTATAAGGATACAAATATAGATGAAATTATATCTGCTATGGCAGACAGGACTATTACAGATAAATATCCTAGAATTGATGTTCCTGTAGGAGAAACCATTCTTGATGTTAAAAATATAGCTTGCGAGCCTTTTTTTAGAGATGTAAGTTTTGAAGTTAAAAAAGGTGAGATATTAGGATTTGCAGGTCTTGTAGGCGCCGGCAGAACTAAAATAGCTAAGTCTTTATTTGGAGTATTTAAAATACAGAAAGGCGATGTTATACTTAATGGTAAAAAAATAGAGATTCGTAATATAAAAGACGCTATAAAAAATGGTGTGGTTTATGTACCTGAAGATAGAAAACATGAAGGGCTTGCTTTGAAGATGAGTATATGGCAAAACAGTATTATGCCTAATATGCAGTCTTTTTCCAATCCATTTTTTATTAATATTAAAAGTTTATTTAAATCTTTAGTAGGTTTGAAAGATAATTTAAAGATTAAGATGCGTGAGCCTGAAGATAAAGTTCAATTCTTAAGCGGAGGAAATCAGCAAAAAGTTATGATAGGTAAATGGATACTTAATAATCCTTTCTTATTTATTTTTGATGAACCTACTAGAGGGGTAGATGTTAATTCAAAAATAAATATTTACAATATTATTAATGATCTTAAAAAATCCGGACATGGCATAATGGTTATATCTTCTGAATTACCTGAATTATTAGGTATATGCGATAGAATAATAGTAGTTTCTAACGGCAGAATTACCGGCGAAGTTGATCCGAAAAATACTACACAGGAAGAAATTTTAAGATACGCTACTATAAATTATTAATAAAGAGGACTATATGAAAAAAATATTAAATTATATAAATAAAAATTCACAGTTAAAACAATTAATATCAATTATGATAGTATTAATAGTGATGATGATTGTATTTTCAATAGCATCACAATACTTTTTTACAAAAAATAATTTACTTACAGTTGCTTTACAGTCATCAATAATAGCAATAATTTCTATAGGGCAGACTCTTGTACTTATTACCGGAGGTATAGATTTGTCATTGGGGTCTGTTATAGGATTTTCCGGAATGTTAAGTTCTATGTTTATGGTTGATGGAATGTCTATACCTGCTGCAATAATATTGGGATGCTTAATAGCTAGTTCAGTTGGATTAGTTAATGGACTTTTAATAGTATATGCTAAACTTCCTCCTTTTGTTGTTACTTTAGGAAGCATGAGTATAGTAAAAGGAATAAATTTACTTCTTACAAATGGTATACCAGTTTCCGGACTTCCTAAAGAATTTATAGTTATAGGAAGTAATTCATTTTTAGGTTTGCCTATACCTGTATGGATAATGTTTATATTAACCTTTATATTCCATTATATGCTTACAAAAACTCCATTAGGACTTCATATTTATGCTTCAGGATCTAATATACAGGCTTCAAAGTTATCAGGAATTAATACCAATGTTACAATAGTTTTAGTTTATGTTTTTTCTGCTTTTCTAGCATCTATAGCTGGCATTATATTTGCTTCTAGAGTACTTTCCGGTCAGCCTACAGCAGGTTCAGGATATGAATTATATGCTGTTGCTTCTTCTGTTATCGGAGGAACTAGTTTGAGCGGAGGAGAAGGTATTATAAGCGGTACTTTAGTTGGTTCACTTATAATTGGTACACTTAGAAACGGACTTAATTTGATGGGGGTATCTGCATTTCTTCAGGAAGTTATGATAGGATGTGTTATAATAGCAGCTGTATTTATAGATAAATTAAAAGAGAATTTCAGAAAATAATATTCTATTTGATGTATAGAGTTTTAAAACTAGATTGATGATTTTTTATTGCAAAATCTTTCTATTTTTTGAATTGCTCATTAATCAGATATAGGTATATTTTTAAGAAATTATATTTTAAATATTATGTTATGAAAAAAATTCTTCTTAGTATATAATATAGAAATATATTTTTACAAGTAAAAAGGATTATATTAAAAATGAATATTAACAGATTGAAAAGAGTTATTGACTCTATGAAAGAAAAAAATATTTACCAGTTTGTAATAACAGACAGAATGTCAATATATTATCTTACCAATATTAATATACATTCCGGAGAAAGGTTCTTGGGACTTTATATTAATCAAGATAATGAAGTTCATCTTATTAATAATTATCTTTTTCCTTTAAGTAACAATGATATAGATATATTATATTATTCTGATACAGAGAGTGCTGTAAAAAAAATGTCTAAATTTGTGCATAAAGATAAAAATATTGGTATAGATAAATCAATGACATCTAACTTTTTATTGGAAATGATGGATATTGATATTGCTGCAAATTATATAAATGCATCTCCTTGTATGGATTATGTAAGAATGCAAAAAGATGAAGATGAAATAAAAAAGATGATGAAGGCTTCAGAAATTAATGATAAAAGTATGAAAGACATTATTGATTTTGTAAAAGCAGGTATGAAAGAAATTGATGTTTTAGAGGAATTAAAACTAATATATAAAAGAAACGGAGCAGACGGAGGATTCTCATTTACTCCTATTATAGCTTTTGGAATTAATGCTGCTAATCCTCATTATTCTACAGGCAATACTGCAATAGGAGATAACGGATGTTTAGTTATAGATATGGGCTGTATGCATGACGGATATTGTTCTGATATGACTAGAACTATATTTTTTGGAGAACCCAATGACGAAGCTAAAAAAATATATAATATCGTAAAAACAGCAAATGAAAATGCTATTAATAAAGTAAGTGAAAAAGTTAAATTTTCTGATATAGATAATGAAGCACGTTCGTACATTACAGAAAATGGATATGGTGAATATTTTACTCATAGAACAGGACATTGCATAGGTATGGATGTACATGAATATGGTGATGTTAGTTCTATACATCATGCTCAATTAAAAGAGGGTATGATATTTTCAATAGAACCTGGAGTATACTGCAGTGACAAAAAAATAGGTGTTAGGATAGAAGATTTAGTGCTTGTTACTAAAGACGGTTATAAAGATTTGAATAGTTTTACCAAAGAAATAATAGTAAAATAACAATTATGAAATTAACATAATAAAATTCTTTATTTGACTTTAATTAAAATTTACATTATTATTAATATTCAATATTATATGTAATATATAATTTATGGTTATAAAAGGGATAGTAAATATGGAGAATAAACAATACAGTGTAGAAGAATCTATAGAATTGATTACACGAGGTATAAGCGAAGCTATAGGATTAGATGAGATAAAAGAAAAGTTAAAAAGCGGAAAACAATTAACAGTAAAAGCAGGTTTCGATCCTACTGCACCGGACATACATTTGGGACATACTGTACTTTTAAGAAAAATGAGACATTTCCAATTATTGGGGCATAAGGTTATATTCTTAATAGGGGACTTTACAGGAAGAATAGGCGATCCTTCAGGTAAAACTAAGACAAGACCTAGACTTACATTGGAAGATGTTTTAAGAAATGCAGAAACTTATAAGCAGCAGGTATTTAAAATTTTAGATCCTGAAAAGACTATAGTGGAATTTAATTCAAAATGGCTTGAAAAAATGAGCTTTGCCGATGTATTGGGATTAACTTCAAGATATACAGTAGCACAGATGATAGAGAGAGATGATTTTGCTAAAAGATATAAAAACGGTCAGCCTATTAGTATGATGGAATTCATGTATCCTTTAGCTCAAGGGTATGATTCTGTTGCTTTAGAATGCGATGTTGAGCTTGGCGGTAATGACCAGAAATTTAACTTGCTCGTTGGAAGAACTTTAATGAAAGAATACGGGTTATCTCCTCAGGCAGTTATTACTGTACCTTTATTGGAAGGTTTAGATGGTGTTGAAAAAATGAGTAAATCCCTTGGTAATTATATTGGTATATATGACAGTGCTAAAGATATGTACGGTAAGGCTATGAGCATACCGGATAGTTTAATCTCTAAATATATGGAGCTTCTAACTGATATTCCTATAGAAGATATAAAAAATTATGTTAAGTCTATGGAAAATGGTGAAAATCCTAGAAATATAAAAGGAATACTTGCTAAAGAGATAGTTAAAATATATCATGGAGAAGCAGAGGCATTAAATGCTGAGGAAGAGTTCAAAAGAATATTCAGTTCTAAAGGACTTCCGGATGAAATAGAAGAAGTATCTGTTAATAAAGATGATAATATTTTGAATATATTATCTGTTTGTATGTCTTCTGAAAGTAAATCAAATTTGAAAAGATTAGTTTCTCAAGGAAGCGTTACTTTAGATAATGAAAAAATTAGTGATATAAATGCTGTTATTTCTAAAGAAGGTATTTTAAAAGTTGGTAAACGCAATTTCTTTAAAATAAAATTTTCTTAAATAAAAATGATAATTGAATTTTAGAGGATATAATGCGTATCTTAATTTTATTATTTATATTGATATTCAATGCATATTTGTATGCACAGGATACTAATGCTGTAAATAATAATATTCCTGCTAATGCAAGTGAAAATGCAATAATGCAGATAAATAGATTCGATGCTAGAAGAAATCCAATATCATTTATTAATTTAGTAAATTTTACGCCTTTTTATGTATTAAAAGAATATGCTAGAATAAATAATATAGAAATATACCCTTATGATACAGAAGCAACTTTAAGAGCAAGAATTATAGAAAGACAGGTTAATGTTAAAGCTGAAATAGTATCAGGCAATGAACAGGTTAGAGAGGTAGCAAGAACTACTATTAATAGGGGAGGAGCTCAAGTTGAACTTATAGGTGCTGATTTTGTAGAGCGTTATGAGATAAAGGAAGCTGAGGAAGAACTTATATCATTATATGGTAATGTTACCATGCGTATGTATAATAATACATTAATTGCTGATAAGGTTGTTTATAGTTTGAAAACAGGAGAGGTTTTTGCTTCCGGTAATTTAACAGTAAAGGCAGGTGAAAGTACTCTTACAGGCGAATGGTTTATGCTTAATAGAGAGAATAAAAAAGGAGTTCTATTCGGCGGAGGTACTAAATTTCAGGTATTTACTGTTCAGGGAGATATAATTAAATTTAATGACGAGCGTTTTTTTGCAGAAAACAGCAGTGTTAGTTTTTCACGTTTAAGTCCGGTAGCACATGACTTTTTAACCAGCAGGGTTTATCTATGGGATACAAAAAAAATGATGATATTTAATAGTATCTATAGAGTTGGAAGACAGCCGGTATTTTATTTCCCTCTGTTTATGCAAAACTATATGGGTACAGGTATTATATCTTCATTTGGTGAATCTTTAAGGGAAGGCGTATATATGCAGAATTCTAAAATATTCGATATATACGGAGTTCAGCATAAAATAAGATTAGATGCCTATCAAAAATTAGGTTTTTTAATAGGAGATGAAATAAGATATACAAGTCAATATAATGATTTCGCATTAGATGCAATGTTTGCTTTGGGAAGACAATATTATTTGTTAGATTCTTATATAACTTCCAGTATAGGTTATGGTACTAGATATGTAAACTATTTTGCTACAGGTCAGCCTGGTAAATTTGTACCTAGATATAAATTTGAATATGATCATACTTTACAGTTGTACAGTAGTCAGAATATTAATAGTTATGTTACTGGTAAATTAAATTTAAATAGTGATTTATATTTTAAATCAGATTTCTATAATCAAAGAGGGCGTTTTGATATATTAACTTTCTTTACTTCTGTTACGGGAAATTTGCAGGATATTGGAGATTCTTATCCTGAGAACTACATTGAAAATTCAGTATATATTAATAATAATATTTACGGAGTGAATTTAAAAGCTGGTGCTGAATGGGATTTAGAAGCTGTTAGAAATATATCTGTTGATGTTAATACAAATTTTGATTATTATATGCCTAAGCCTTATAAACTTGTTCTGCCTTCTATTGAGGCTAGCTATAGTTCTGTATTTGGGGATGAAACATCTTATTATTTTCCAAATCTTAAGTTAAATTATGACTTAAGAGCTAATTATAATCATACTATTAATTATAAAACTTCTGAAGGTATTGCTTTTTATAATAATCCATTGCGTGATTCTCAATTAAATGATAAACTTGCAGAAAGAGATAATTTAAATTTGTACGGAGGTTTATCAAGAACTTTTACTAATGATTTTTTAAGATTTGTACCAAGTGTTAATATGGAATATTCATATCAAAATAGTGTTAATCCTTCAGCTGAAGACTTAATTTACGATAAAGATAATACTTATTTTGGATTAGGTGCTGGTGTTAATTTTTCGATGTTTCTTCCTTATAATATTTTACCGTATAATTTTACTTACTATTTTGAACCTATTGTAAGATGGGATACTACTTACAGCTTAGGATACAGATTCAAAGAAAAATATATTGATACAGATACTATTACAGCACAAAATGGAGAATTTAACTCGCATAATTTAACTACTAAATTAACTGTTGGAGGAACAGGGTATAGTTTATTTTTCCTTCCTGATTTGAATCTTAATTTAGAATCATTTATAAGAACAGGATATGATTTTAGACCTAAATATAATCCGGAAACTCAGATTTATGAAGTTGAATTTTCTACAAATAATATGCTTACTACAGAAGTAGGTTCTTCAGCAAGACTTTTTTATAATCAATCTTATATATCATATGATATTTCTAGAAATATGCTTGGAACGAATTTAACTCTTAACCGTATTACTTCATATTTCCATTTACCTATACCGCTTGGAAAGATAACAGATTGGATACTTGTAAAAAATAATAGAAAGCCGTTTTTTGATGGTGTTATAAATGATTTTAATTTATATTTTGGTTTTGCATTTACTCATGATTTTATTAATTATAAATACAATACAGCGGCATTTACATTTGGTATAGAATTGCAAGTAATAGATCAATGGAAATTTAGAATAGCAACTACTAGTGCGAATGAAAAGGCTTACAGATATATTAAATCTTATGCGGAGCGAGAAAATGAAACTTGGGTAAATCCATTCTGGGATATTATAAACTCATTTAATTTTAATAATCCTCAAAAAAGGACTGAAAGTTTATTTAAACTTGAATCTATAGAAGCGAGCGTTTGGCATGAATTGGATGGATGGCAGATACTTGCCACTTTTGCTGTAAGGCCTTCTACGCTTCCTTCTGATATTACTAGCGGTTCAGTTAAAGGAATTTATTGGAATAAAGAGTTTTGGATTGAATTTACTCTTACAGACTTTCCTGGTGTTGGATTACCTAGAAAAGAATATGATCTTAACAGTACAATTACTGATTTACAAGACAGCTCTGCAACAACAGTTACACCATAATAAAAAGGGGGATTTTTATGAAAAATGTTTTATTTATAATGTTATTTTTATTTGCTTTCATTTATGGGCAGCAATACTATAATAATGCTCAGTCAAATGATAATATAGGGCAGTACAATGATATTCAGTCAAATAATAATATAGGTTTGTACGATAATATTTACTCAAATGATAATATAGAGCAGTATAATGATATTCAATCAAATAATAATGAGCAATATGATAATATTAATACAAATAATACTAAAAATATTACTAACAGCAATGGTATTAGCGTATTATATGATGCAATAGATCATAATAATATAGAATATATAGAAGAACTTATAAAATATGGTGTAAATTTAAATGTTAGACTTCCTGATAATTATACTAATAATTTATCCGGTGCTACTCCTCTCTTATATTCAATATATAAAAATAATAGCTATATAACTAAACTTTTGATAGAAAATGGAGCAAATATAAATATTAAAGATTTTAAAACTTGGAATAGTGTAATGTATGCTGCAGCATTTTCTGATATAAATACACTTGCTATGCTTGCTGAAATGAATAATAGATTAATTAATGCCAAAACAGAATTTTATGTAAATCCTCTCCATATAGCAAGCGATTATAATAATCTTGAAGCAATAATGTATTTATGTACTAATTCTAATATTGATATAAATGAAAGAGATATAGACGGATGGACATCTCTTTATCATGCGGCTAATTCCAGAAGTATAGAGGCATATAATTTACTCATAAGATTAGGGGCTGATACTAATATAGGCGATAATGATAATGTTTTGCCTTCTACAGTTCTAGAGAGAAGAATAGAACATAGAAACAGTCAGCTTAGAGAAGTTGATGTTAACTTATTAAAAGCCATAAAAAGTAATAGTACTAGAACTATAAAAAAACTAATAAAAGAAGGTGCTAATGTAAATACAAAAGATGGATATGGTTTAAGTGCTTTACATTTTGCTATAAAAAATAATAATTTAAGAGCCGTTAAGATTCTGCTTGGCAATAAAAATATTAATTTAGAATCAGAACTTCCGACAGGATATTTTACACATTTGGTTAATGAAAAAGCAGATGCTATTTATATAGGAAAAGCTACACCTCTTTTATATGCTATATTAAAAAGTAATGGAGAAAGCGGAATAGTAAATACGCTTATAAAAAAAGGTGCGAATGTTAATGCAAAGGATGAAGAGGGTTGGTCTACATTCTTATATGCAGCGGCATTTGGCAACCCTTCAATCCTTAAAAGTCTATTCCGCAAAAATAAAAAGTTGATAGATACAAAAACTAAAGATAATGCTACGGCTTTGCATATGGCTGTTGTTTATGATAATTTGAAGAATATTAAATATTTAGTTGATAAGCTAGAAATAAATATAAATGCTCAGGATGATGACGGCTGGACTGCTCTTTATTATGCGGCAATTAATGATAAAAAAGATGCTTATAAATTGCTGATAGAACTTGGTGCTGATGAAAGTATAACAAATAATGAGGGCTTAAAGCCTGCTGATGTTTTACAATAAAAAATAAATTTTGTTGTTATTAATGAATTATTATTATATAATTTTTTATATTATGTTTACTTAGGAAATTGAGATTATGATTAGAAATGTATTTTTATTTATTATATTACTTTTTTCTATTAGTTTTAATATATTTGGTCTTACTTCAATGGAGAAGGAATTTTTTGATGCTATAAAAGAAAATAAATATGAAGCACAATTAAAAAATCTTCTAAGATATAAAATGGATTTGAATGCCACAAATGAAAGAGGATTAACTCCGCTTTTGTATGCCATTGAATGCGGTAATGAAAGAGCTGTAAGAGTATTGCTTGAGTATAGAGATGTTAATATAGAAGCTAAACTTCCAGATGATTTTGCAGATTATCCATATATAAATAGAGTTGAAGGCGATAGCTTTAATATAGGAGGGGCTACTCCTTTAATGTTTGCTATATTTAAAAACAATCCAAGAATAGTAAAACAGCTAATAGATAAGGGGGCTGATGTTAGGGCTAGGGATCATGAAGGAACTTCTGTATTTTTATATGCATGCGGTTTTGGTAACGGTAATATTATAAGAATGCTTCTTGTAAAAGATAGAACATTAGTTAATGATAAAACATCTAATGGTAATATTAACGGACTTCATTATGCTGCTTCTCTTAATAATTTAGAAAATATCAATTTCTTAGTTAAAAATGTTAATATGAATATAAATGACAGAGATTCAAACGGATGTACTGCTTTATATTATGCTGCTTACTATGCAAAAAAAGATGCATATAATCTTCTTATTAAACTTGGTGCCAATAAGGATATAGGTGATAATTATGGAGTTAAGCCTGAATATATTTTATCCGGCGGAAGTTCTGCTGTTGATTTGGGTAATAATTCCAGCAGCAATACGGAAAATGCAAATACTGATGATGAAAATATGCTTATTGTAAGAACTATTAGAGAATCAGATATTAATGCTTTGAGAAATATAATGATGTATTCTAATTTTAATATGAATTCTGTAATAATAGCTTATGAAACTCCTCTTACTTATGCTATACATCTTGATAAATATGATGTTGTTAATGAACTTTTAAAATATAAAATGAATAATACAAATATCATAAATATAGAAACTTCTTTTATACCAGCATATCATGTTTATTTTGATGAAAGCAGGACAGAGTTTATAGGTAATGTATATTTGGGTGATGCTAGTCCTTTGCAGTATGCTATATTCAAAGGAAATAATAATATTATAAATGCTCTTTTAAAATCTGGAGCAGATATAAACAGAAAAGACAGCTTGGGAAATAACGCTTTAATGTATGCATCAAGTTATGGAAATGCAGAAATTATAGATACACTTTTAAATTACAGCAGTAATTCTTATAGAGTTGTTGACATATACGGCGATACACCTTTGCATAATGCAGCATTGCTAGGAAATACTAATACTTTGACTGCACTTATGAAGAGAACTCCTATTAATATAAATGTACAAGATATTGACGGAAATACGCCTTTGCATTTAGCTGTAAAAAATCATAATAGTAATACATATAGATTCTTATTATTAAAAGGTGCTGATTACTCTATAAAAAATTATGACGGTAAAACTGCATCCGATTTATTATATGAAGATAGCGGATACAATATAGAAAATATTATAAATGATTTTAATAGCAACAATATATTTAATGATAAAGTAAATACAAATTTAAATAATAGCTTATTCAATAATAATACCAATTCAATATATAATTATAATAATTTTGATGGAATTAAGGCTATAAATGTTAATACTTTTGCAGATGATTTGATATATGAATATAGCGATGAAAAAAGTATTGAAGATGATGATTATGTTGAACCTGATGCTAGTGATGATTATTCTCATATATATGATGCCAATAAACCTATTTTTGATGCTATATACAATAATAATATAGGGGATATGATTAAAGCTATTTCAAAGGGTGCCAATATAAATTCTAGAAATGAAGAAGGTTTTACTCCTTTGGTTTATGCTATTAATTATGATAAATTAGAAGCTATAAAAGCCCTTTTAAGTTTCAGCAATATTGATATAGAAATGCCTTTGAATAATTATTCTAATACTTATTCCGTTAAAGGCAAGAATTTTAGCGGTGAAGTTTTATTTAATGGAACAACCCCATTGCAGTATGCTATATATAAAGGAAATACAAATGCTGTTAATTTGCTTATAGAAAGTAAAGCGGATATGAAAAAGAAAGATTATAATGGCTACAGCAGTTTATTTTATGCCTCTGCTTTTTGCAATCCTGATATGATAAATTTCCTATTGGAAAAAGATTCTTCTTTGACAAAAGAGAAATCTTTAAGCGGAAGAACTGTAATACATTATGCAGCAATGTACGGAAATGATGATGCTATATCTTATTATTTATCAAACACGTTTTTAAGCATTAATGCCAAAGATAACGATGGTAATACACCTTTGCATTATGCTATAGAAAAAGGCTATAATAGCACAGTAACTTTGCTTGTAAGACGGGGTGCTAGAATGGATATAGAAAATAATGCCGGCATAACAGCTTCAGATTTATTGAAAAAATAAATGTTTTATATGTATTGTAAAAATATAGTTTTTTATTGTCACATATAATTACATATTATATAATAACAAATTAATTATATTGTGAAATTGAAATATACATCATCTTGTATATACTATATAGTAGTATAAAAAGCAATAATATTTGAAGGAGTTTTTAATGAAACTAGAAAAAAGCAATCTTTTTACACCTTTAAAAATAGGTAATCTTGAAATAAAAAACCGTGTAGTAATGCCTCCAATGTGTATGTATTCTGCTGAAGACGGATATGTTAATGATTGGTATATTCAGCATTATGTTACAAGAGCTATAGGAGGAACAGGATTAATCATAGTTGAAGCTACAGGAGTACTTCCTTATGTTAGTTCTATCACAGACGGAGATTTAGCAATATGGGATGATAAATATATTGACGGTTTATCTAAATTGGTAAAAGCTGTTAAAAGCAATGGAGCTGCAATCGGAATACAGATAAATCATGCTGGAAGAAAATGCGAATCTAAAAAAGTTGATAAGATATATGCTCCTACAGCTGAAGCATTTAATGATAAATACAGAACTCCTGTTGAAATGACAAAAGAAGATATTAATGAAGTTGTTGATGCATTTGTTAAAGCATTTGTAAGAGCTAAGAAAGCTGGTTTTGATATGATAGAAATTCATGCTGCTCATGGATATTTAATTTCTACATTCCTATCTCCTTTATCAAATAAAAGAACTGATGAATATGGTAAAAATAGAGTTAAAATTTTAGAAGAGATTTTAAGAAAAGGCAGAGAAGCTGTAGGTAAAGATTATCCTATACAAATTAGAATATCATCTTATGACTGGAGAGAAGGCGGAAACACAGTAAAAGATTTTGCTGATATGTTAAAGCCTTTAGAACAGGAAGGATTATTTGATTCTATAAATGTTAGTACAGGTGCTGTTACTGCTGACGGAAAGATTATTCCTTATGAAGGATATCAAGTTCCTTTCTGCCGTGAATTAAAACAGTATATGTCAGTTCCTTGTATAGGCGGAGGACTTATATATGATCCTAAAATGGCTAATATGATGGTAAGAAACGGTGCTGCTGATGCTATCTATATAGGAAGAGAGCTTTTAAGAAATCCGTATTGGGCATTGCAGGCTGCTAGAACTTTAGGTATTGATGTACCATTCCCTAAACAGTACGAACAGGCTAAAAGATAATTATATATTGTTATAAGAATATTAAAAAGTCTGATTATACATTATTGTATAGTCAGGCTTTTTTGTTTTTATTGTCTTGATATATTTTTATTTAATAATAGAATTATATTATATTAATTGTTAGTATGTAAATTATGAAGAATATATTAATTATATTTGTTTTGTTTACTAGTATATATTCTGTTGTATATACATTTACTCAAGATGAGAATGATTTATTAGCAGCTGCTGAAACTTCTGATGTAGTTATGGTAAGAAGGATATTAAATGAAAAAGATGTTAATGTTAATATTTGCGATAAATATGGTGTAACTCCTTTAATGCATGCCGTACTCAATAGAAATATATATATATTGGAATTATTATTAAAAAATGGTGCTGATACAGATATGAAAAATGACAGCGGAAAAACAGCATTGATGTATGCATGTCAATTTTGTGATTTTGATATGATAGAAATGCTTATATGGTATAAAGCTGATATTAATATAACTGACAATTATAAATCTACAGCATTGATGTATGCTGCAAACAGAGATCCTAATATTATAAGATTTCTTGTAGAATCCGGTGCTGATATTAATGCACAAAATTTAGACGGCAAGACAGCTTTGATGTATAATGTTTTAAATGATGCTGATGTTAATATGATCAATACATTTATTAATCTTGGAGCTGATATTAATATTCAGGATATTCATGGATACACTGCTTTAATGTATTCTGCTGTTTTGGATTATAGAAACTTTGCTGAGATATTCATAAAAAATGGTGCGGATGTAAATAAAAGAAATAATTATAACAAAACAGCTTTAACTATGGCTGAGGAAAATAAAAATTATAGTATGGCTGAACTGTTAATAAAATACGGTGCTGTAAGATAATTTTTATGATATTGACAATTTTAATTCTTATACTAAAATTGTGACATTAATAAATTATAAACTAGGAGGATAATTGCATGAAAGATGTTGTTATAGCTATAGATATTGGAGGCACTTCTATGAAAGGTGCTATTATAGAGGAGAATGGAAATATTTTGTATAAAGATAATTGCGATGTTAATCCTAGTTATAATACAGAAGAACATAAAGAAGCTATATCAAAATTTATAGAAAAATTAAAAAGTAATATACCAGACGGTTATAAGCCTATAGGTTTGGGTATAGATTGTCCTGGAGTTATGAATAGAGATACTTTACATATTGGAGGAGCTGAAAATGTTCCTGGGCTTCATGGATTGAAATTTTCTGATATAGGAGATAGATTTAATCTTCCTATAAAAACAGCTAATGATGCCAGTATGGCTGCATTAGGAGAAGCTAAATATGGAACAGGAAAGGAGAAAGATTATCAGTCTGTAATGCTTGTTACTTTGGGTACCGGTGTAGGAGGCGGATTAGTTCTTAATGGAAAATTATTCACAGGTTCTTTAGGCGGTGCCGGAGAGATTGGACATGTATTTGTAGTTCCTGATGGTGATAAATGTAACTGCGGTTCAAGCGGATGTATTGAACGTTATGCTTCTGCTACTGGTTTTATTGCAATGGCTAAGCAGAAAATACATAAGGGAGTTATACCTACAACTTTAACTTATGAAAAATTAGATACTGGAAAAGCTAAGTCTTTATTTGATGCTGCTAAAAATGGAGATGCTCTTGCTAAGGAAACTATTGCAGAATGTTCGTATTATTTAGGTATGTCTATAGCACAGGCTTTGAATATGCTTGATTTGGATTTAGTTCTTATAGGCGGAGGATTGTGTAAAGATTTTGATATGATGATAGAGCATATTAAAAGAGGTGTAAGAAATTACGGACTTAGAATGATGGTTAATAATGTTGAAATAAAACCTGCCTCTTTAGGTAATGATGCTGGGGTTTTAGGATGTGCTGCTTTATTTTTTAGAAATAATTAATTTTTTAATAAAAAATAAAAGCCTATACTTTGAGTATAGGCTTTTTTATTGTTTTATTAATCCCACCAAAAATACCAAACACTTGATTTTAATAATGTACCTGCTAGTTTTCCAATATCATAATCTTCGCTGTATTGATCCACTCTGTCTAAACAAAAATAATAATGTTCTATAGCAAGTTCTCTAGCTTCTTTTTCTGTTTGAGGCTGTTTTTCTACAAAAAGCTCCCAAGTATCATAACCTACTACTGCAGGATAGGCATTATATTTTTCATACCAATACTTGAAAATTGCAGCTTGAGTTTCTAGATTAGGACAATCATTGAATCCTCCCATTGGTATATAGCATGCCAATTCATAAGGATTTGTAGTAGGAATTTTTGCTAATATTAAATCAACAGTTTTTTCTATTTTAGAATCATAATAAGATTTATAATCATAATAAGAACCAAAACTATCAATTACTTCAAAACCTTCTGCTATAGGAGCATTGAATGATTTTTTGATTTCTTCAATGTATTCTTTGTCATCATAAATATCTTCGATATTCTGATTTAAATAATCTTTATAATTTATTTCTTTAGATTTTTCTATATATTCATTTATTAATTTTTTTGAATCTTCAATTTCGCAGTCATTATCTTCTAAAAAAAAATCTATTTGTTCGCTTAATGTATCTGTAGGTATTATAATTAAAGGAGTGTAGCCTTCTTTTTTTCCTTTTTCGAGATTTTCTTTATACCAGCTCATTATTTTGCTGTCATCTTCAAGTCCGCCTTCTAATATTTCATAATCGCATTTTAAAAAATCTGTTATAAATTTTATATCTTCATTCATATATTCACTCCTTAATAATATCAAAATTATTCTATATTAAAAAATTATTTTTACAATATAGATATTTTTATATTCATCAGCAATAATATTTCATTTTTTTAGTAATTTTTATCAATTTATAATATTTTCTACTTGACAAAAAGTATTATCTATTGTATTGTTAGAGTGTACAAACATTAATAAAAGGAGTTATAAAATGAGTTTAATCAATAAAAAACTTATAGATTTTAAAGTAGAAGCCTATCAGAATGGAGAATTCAAAACAGTTGAAACAAAAAATGTATTAGGCAAATGGAGTGTATTCTTTTTCTATCCAGCAGATTTCACATTTGTATGTCCTACAGAATTAGCTGATTTAGGTACAGTTTATGATGAATTAAAGAAAATTAATTGTGAAGTGTATTCAGTTTCTGAAGATACTCATTTCGTACATAAAGCTTGGGCAGATGCTACTCCTACTATTAAAAATCTTAAATATACAATGCTTGGAGACCCAGCAGGCATTTTAGCTAAATTCTTTGAAGTATATGTTGAAGAAGAAGGTAAAGCATTACGCGGCAGCTTTATAGTAAATCCTGAAGGTTTAATTAAAGCTTATGAAGTTCATGATATGGGTATTGGTAGAGATGCTAATGAATTATTACGTAAAGTACAAGCTGCTCAATATGTAGCTGAGCATGGCGGTGAAGTTTGTCCTGCTAAATGGAAACCTGGTGCTAACACATTAAAACCAGGAATTGATTTAGTTGGAAAACTATAATTCTGTATAATATAGTATAAATAAAAAAGGACATATAATTAATTTTATATGTCCTTTTTATTATTAAAAAAATTAATTTGCTAATAATTTTTCTATATTTTTAAATCCTTTAGTTTTGGCATAATATAATGCATCATTGCCTCTATTATCTTTTATATTTTTATCTGCTCCATGTTTTAATAATAACTTTACTATCTCAACATAATTGTAACTGTCATTTCCAAGTATAACAACTTCTAATAAAGCAGTCCAAGATAACCTATTAACATGATTCACATTTATATCTGTATTTTCAAGTAAGAATCTTACAGTTTCTAAATGACCTTTTTCACATGCTGGTATTAATGCATTTCCTCCATAAATATTAAGAACATTGATAGTATCAGCTTTTTTATATAATAATTTTAATATATCAAGCAAACCTCTTGCACCAGCATATAAAAATGGAGAGTTTAGATTTTCATCTTGTATATTTACATCAGCACCATTTTCAACTAAAAGTTTTACCATTTTTACATCATTATTATAAGCAGCTATCATCAAAGCCGTTCTTTTTTTATTGTCTTGGATATTAATATTAATACCATTTTTTAAATATTGAGATACTAAATTGATATCGCCTTTATGCACGGCAGCAAAAAAATTATCATTAGAAAAGGCTAGAGCAGCTGTAAAAAATATTATCACTATAGAATAAAATATATATTTCATAATAATCTCTTGATTTTAGAATAAAAAATAAAAGAGTAAAAAATTTATTATTGCTAATATTAATTTTTTACTCTTATTATATACTTGAATTATAAAGCAGCGTTCAATGAATCAATATCAAATACAGGCAATGCTTCAATATCAGGAGTAATTTTTTT
>NZ_CALXRN010000194.1 GCF_944390595.1 uncultured Brachyspira sp.
ATAGAAGTTTCTGTAGCAAGATTTGATATTTTTCTATATGCTGCTACAGCTTCATTATAGTTTTCTCTGCTGTATTGTATTCTAGCTAATATAAATAAATAGTCTATGTTGTCAGGACTCATTTCTACAGCTTTGCTTATATTTTCAAATGCTTCTTCATATTTATCCTGCTGTATGCCCTTTAAGGATGCTAATGCCGCATAATAATTTGCATTATTTGGATCTTTGCCAATAGCAAAATTTATATTTGTTTCAGCTCTACTTATAAACTCTGTCTTTTTTTCCGGAGTATCCGCACTGTCGGCTAAATTAGCATAAGATATACCTAAACCATATCTTAAATACGGACTGTTTGGAAGTATTTTTAATGCTTCTGTAAAATATTTTGCAGAGTAGGCGTATTGCTGTTTAGCTAAACTTCTTTCTCCCAATACTCTATAAACTGATGCTAGTCTATCCTGGGCATATATTTTTTGATTAATAATATCATTATATATTGAAGTTATTTCAAGCAAAGCCTGATCATCATCTTCATTTTTGCCTTTTTCATATAAATTATAGGCTCTATTTAAATTAAACCTATTGCTGAAAATTTGCATATTGCATGATATTAAAGATAAAAAACAAATAGTTAATACTACATATTTACAAATTATTCTCATTTTATATATTCCTTACTTTATTATAATATATACATATTACAAAAAAAGTAAAGGAAATTATTAATATATATAGTATATAATTAATAAAAATATAATGTTTAATATAAATATATAGTGTTTTTTTATTTTAATTATCATGTATTTTCTATATGCAAGAATATTTTTATTTTAAGAATATAAGTCCTGTACTAATTTTATTTTCATTTTCTATATTAAATACATTTTGCACCATAGATTTATAAGTATCCAATTGAGGCTTATAATAATCTTCTTTTTCCTTACTATACTTTGAGGTTTTATAATCTAATACAAAATATTCATTAGTATTAATATTCTTTGTAATTAGGTCTATGTTTCCGGTTATTGTTTTATCTTCATCATAATGCTGGAAAGTATGTTCCCTAGATACTATTATTTCATCTCCATTTATTATATTTATTATATGCTGATTTTCAAATAATTTACTGAATGCTGTATTTAAATTTTTTGTCAGCTGCTTTTCATTATAATGATTATAGCTTTTAATCACATCCATTTTTATTTTATCTAAATATATTTCTTTTTCTTTTTTGTATTTTTCAAAATCAAAATGTTCTAATACTTTATGTATTATAGTACCCATATCTTTATATGATATATATGAAACATCTTCATCATAGTTTGCTTCATTATTAATATCATTCTCTAATTCTGATATTTTTTCATCAAGAATTGCTGAAATATCATTGAAATTCCTTTCATAATGATTTATTAGAGAAGGATTAATATTCAATCTTGTTTTTATTTCCTTTTCTTTTATATTTTTTTTATTATTTTTTATATTTTCTATTTTCTTTTTTATTTCTTCTATATTTATTTTATTATTATTTATTTCTTCATTAGGTTTTATTGCCAATCCGTAAGTATAAATATTCATAAATTTATTATTTATATCTTTAACTTCTATTATTTCATTAATATCTTCACTTAGATTTTCTGATTTATAATCATTAATTTCATTACAGTAATTGTTTATATATGTTCTGTAGCTATTGTTTTTTGATACTCTGGAGCACTCTCCTGATAATATTAGATTATTAGATGCTCTTGTTAAAGCCACATACAAAAGTCTCTTTTTTTCTGATGAGTTGCTTTGTTTATTATATTCACTGTCTAATGCACAAAAATCAAAAGTTTTATAATTATTTTTTCCATATATAGGAAGTTTTATTAATGGAGCATCTTCTATAAAATCAAAATCATTTGTTATTGGATTTCTGGAATGACCTATTCCTGCAACAAATACATTGCCAAATTCTAATCCTTTAGATTTGTGTATAGTCATTATTTTTACAGCTTCTACAGATAGTTTAGGTATAGATGAATAAGGCATATCATTGCTTATATTTTGAATAGATAAAACAAAATCGTATATGCTGTGGCCTGTTTGATTTTCAAATTCATTTGCTATATTTTTTAATTTTTCTATATTAGCATAAGCAAGTTCTGCATCTTCTTTTGTCATTAAATAATTATAATAATTTGTTTCAGTGCATATAGTTTCAATTGCTTCTGCCGTATTCATAGTAATTATTTTATTTTCTATTGTATTTAATAGATTTTTGGCTTTTTCTAATTGTTTGTAATAGCTTTTTGATTTTGCTATTTCAAGTATTTTATCATAATTATTTTTGTTTATTGTATGTACAGGAAAATAATCGTTTATATCCAAATTATTAATAAGTAATGTGAATAAAAAATCTGATAAATTGCTTATATCTATATCAAAGAAATCGCTTCTTAATAATATAGTTAATTTAGCATGGTCTCTAAGTATTAAATATTCCAAGAACGTTTTTATTAAGATTATTTCTTCTCTCTCATAAAATCCGTTTCCGCCGTCTATATAATATGGTATTTTCAAATCTGATAATGCTTTTAAATATACATTTAATCTTTTCGTTGCTTGAAAAAGTATCACTACATTTTTATAATCATTACTTAAGTATTTTTTTATGTATTTTGCTATGCAGTATGCTTCTAATTCTGTTTTATATTCTATGCTGTTTATTAATTGAGAATTTTCATCCTGAACATTATTATTTAATACCAATATAGATACAGACTTATCATTCGTTTTCTTATTGTATACTAGATTATCTTCATCTATGTATTTAATTTTATCATCTTTAAACACTATTTCCTGAAAGAACTCATTAAAGAATTCTATTAACATAGAGCTGCTTCTGTAATTATCTTTTAAATACCTTACATTTTCTTCAAACATTTCCTGAGTTTTTGTAAAAGCATTTAAATTTGCATTTCTAAATCTGTATATAGACTGCTTCCTGTCTCCTACTATCATTATTTTTTTATTTGTTTTATCTCCAATTTTTATTTCTCTTTTTCCGAATGCTATTAAATTCATAAATGCAAACTGAAGCGAGCTTGTGTCTTGTGCTTCATCTAATATTAATGTGCTTATATTTTCTCTAATTTCTTTTGAAATATTATCATTTTCTAATGCTTCTATAGCTTTATGCATTATATCTTCATAAGAGTAGGCACCTATAATTTTTTTAACATATTCAAACCTATTGAAAGTATCTTTTATGAAATTGATAACAGTTATATAATTTTCTTCATTATATAATATGTTAACATAATTAATCATAGTTATGCAAAGCGGCTGCAATGCTGAAAGAACTGCCCTGAAATCATCATGTTTTGTATTACCCAATTTTGCCTGAGATGCTTCATATAGAGCATTTGTTATATATTCATAGTCTTCTATATGTAATGCTTTTACATTTTCTTTATCTTTTATTAAATCTATTTTTTCTATTAAAAGCGACAATTTATTCTGACAGTCATTTATATATTTTCCTGTTTTTGATTTATCGTCAATTAAATCTATGCTATGATTATATATATCATTGTATAGTTTATCATATCCTTTTTTATCTATATTTATTATTTCTAATGCTTTTTTTTCAAAGTTTTCAATATTTTCCAATCTGGGTTTTATTTTTATTAAAAATTTTAATATTTTATCTGCAAATTGATTCTTTGATTCTTCTGTGTATATTCTGTATAGCTTTCTTATTTTTTCTGTATATGAAACATCTTTTAAAACATTAAGTATTTCATCTTTTAAACGATTATTGAATTCAGAACTGTCTTCAAGTATCGCTATATTAGGAGGCATAGAAAGTCCCATAGAATGTTCAAGAACTATTGAATGAGCAAATGAGTTTATAGTAGATATTTTAGCACTCGTTAATATATCTCTATAAATATTCTGCCAATATTTTTTGTCATTTTCTGATTTAGCTTCTTTTATTTCATTTCTTATTTTTAGCCTTATTCTTATAAGCATTTCATTTGCAGCAGCTTTTGTGAAAGTTATTACAACTATGTTTGATACTTTTTCTTTTTTTCTTAATAATTCTAAATATAGTTCTGTTATAGTGCTGGTTTTACCAGTACCGGCTGAAGCATTTACAAAACATACTCCATTGTTAAAAAAACAATATAATATTTCTCTTTGTTTTTGATTTAAAGAAAATTTCATTTTTATATAATAACATGAAAAAATAATAATTCAAATTTAAAATGCTTGAAAAATATTATATATATATTATGATAAAAAACTCTGATAATATTTAGTATTTTTTAATGGAAATTTTATGAGTAAAAATAATATTGCCTACATTTTCTTTATAGCCTTTATATTTTTAGCCATATTTATAATGTATCAATTATTAAAACCATTTGGAATGATTATATTCTTTGCGGTGGTTTTTTATGTAGTATTGAATCCGTTATTTATAAAAGCTATGGGTAAAAGCTACAAGCAGAATAATAAATTAGCTATTATAAAAAGAAATACTTTGGCATTATTGTTTTCATTGATATCTTTGATTATATTTTTAGTTCCTACAAGTATTTTAGTATATACTATAATAGTTCAGCTTATAGATATTTCCAATATAGGTATAAAATATTTTATGAATCTTGATGTTAATGAGATTATAAATAATCCAGCTATTAATAATATTCTTAAATCTTTGCCTATAAATGTTTCTATGGAGACAATATTAAAGAGAATACAGGACTCTTCTCTTTCAAATTTGACTTTCCTCAGTTCATACCTTACTCAGAATGTGGCAGGACTACTTAAAAGTACAGGCGGATTTGTAAGTTCATTTATATTTATGATGTTTTCTTTATTTTTCTTTTTTATAGATGGGGATTATTTAATAGATCAGGTTAGAACTTTACTGCCTATAGAGAGAAAGTATCTTGATAGGCTTATTAAACAAGTATCAGAAGGTATTAAGGGTATAGTATTTGGTAATTTATTCACAGGAATATTTCAAGGTTTTTGTGCTTTTATAGTATATACTGTGTTTGGTGTAGCTAATTCATTTACATTTGCATTTTTAACTATAATAGCCTCTTTTATGCCTATAATAGGTACTACTATTATATGGATTCCTTTGGGAATATTATTTATTATAAATGGAGAGTTGGTAAGGGCTATAATATTTATAGTATGTGCTTGGTTCTTTATTACAATACCGGATAATTTTGTACGTCCTCTTCTTCTTGGCAACAGAATAGAACTTCATCCTTTATTTATATTCTTTTCTATACTTGGAGGTGTTTTATTCTTCGGACTTTCCGGAATTTTACTTGGTCCTTTAACTTTTATACTATTCTTTGAAATAATGAAAATATACAATGAAGAAAGATTGCTTGAAGCTAAGAAAGAGAGATTTGTAAAGAGAAGAAGGCTTCAGTAAGTTATTAAAGTATATTTTTTAATAGAGTTTTATATAATGACAAAAATATTAATTATAGGAATGAATTATATTGGAGATACAATATTTATAACTCCGCTTATAAGAGCAGTAAAAAAACATTATAAAGATTGTGTTATAGATGTATTAAATGGAGCTAGAGGAATAGATATATTAAAAGAAAATCCATATATAAATAATATAATAGTACGTGATGATAAAGTTATAGAATATATAAAAGCTCAAAATTATGATATAGGCTTTACGGCAACAACCGCATTTTATGGTGCTTCCATTTTATATAAGGCAAAAATACCTGTAAGGGCTGGAGTAAATAGCGAATGCAGAGGTTTTTTACTCACCAAAAAAACTTCTTGGAAAAAGCATAGCAGACATATAGTTGATACAATACTTTCTATACTAAAACCTATGGGGATAGAAGATGACGGAATCAATACTGAAATATTTTTAAACGAAGATGAAAATAATTTTGGAATTAATAAAATGAAAGATTATAAAAATGCTTTGCTTGTACATGGAGGAGCTACAAGAATAAGCAAAAGATATAGTTCGGATAATTTTTCAAAATTAATAGAGATGTTTTACAAAGAGTATAAAGTGCCTGTAATATTAATAGGTTCAAAAGATGATTTAGATTTTTCTAATGAAATGAAAAAAAGATTGGGCAGCATTATAGCTGATGATTTTACTGCTAAATTGAACATTAGAGAACTTATATCTGTGATTAAGCATTCTTATGCACTTATAGGAGGAGACAGTGCCCCTCTTCATATAGCTAATGCATGCAATATATATTCTATAGGTATATTTGGTGATACTTTGCCTTTAATTTATGGGGCTAGGGGAGATAAAGCTTTTAATATAGAAGCAAGAAAAAAATATTGTACAGCATTAAAAAGTTTTCATTGCGAGTATATGAAACGCGGATGCAAAACTATAGATTGTTTGAAGAAACTTATGCCTGAAGAGATTTTACCAAGTATTTTGAATATTTATAAAAATGTTCAATAATTATTTTGATATTAATTATACTATTTAATTTTTTTCAAAGTTACGAGTATATCTTCATTTTCTATATGTTCAAAACTCCCTTCATATCCGTATTTTTCACATCCTCTAATTACACTTTCACAGCTTGAATGTCCGCTTACTAAAACTTCTATTATAGTATTTAATTCTGTATTATTAATAGCGGCACATTTAGCTTGAAAAGATGCTTGAGAACATGACATTCCTCTAGTATCTACTTTTATAGTTTCTGACATAGTAAAATTTCCTTATTTTAATTTTTATTAATGGTAAAAGATACCATATTTAATAAATACACCTTACTGTAATTTTATAAGAAAGTCTTAACTATTATAATAAGCATTAGATTATATATCTAAATATTTTTATTATAACCTCTGCCGCTACTCTATATTACCATAACTGTATTAGTTCTAATAATACAGCGTAACGGCAGAGTTCATTATATAACTTCCAAAAATTTTACACGGTATATTTCTTTTTATATAATGACAACACCCGGCTGCACAAGAAATATATCAGTTGGCAGTATTTTCCTTCATTGTAAAACCAATGATAATGCAAAATACTAAGCCTAATATAACAGCTCCCATTCCATATACCGTAGGACCAGCAGTTGAACTTGCTAAATTAAAGTTATGAGCAAATCCGGCACCAACTAGCATTCCTATAACGAAAATGAAACTGTCCATATTACCTTCCGAAGATTGTATCACTTGTCTGCCAGGACAGCCAGCACCTAAAGTAAAAGCCAATCCTGTAAGAATCATTGATACAGTGTTCCATAAAATATTTGTATGGGCTATTGGTTGATTTTCCATAGATAAATTGAATCTGCTTGTTGCTATATTAACTATAAAAGCAGCAACTATAAATGCAATTACTCCTTTAGTCATATGGAAATCTTTCATAAATATTCCATCTCTAAGTCCTCCTACAGTACAAAATCTTGATTTTTGAGCTATAAATCCTATTACTATAGAAGCTATTAATGCTATAGCTATAGGGGCTCTCATACTTCCAGGACCTGATTCAGAGAAGAATATAGGACCGCCTTCAGAAAATTTTGTTTGCTGCAATAACAATATTAAAAGAATTATTGATATAGCAAGCGGTAAAAATCCCACAAGCTTATTTTTATAAGCTTTAGGCTGACCCAATGAGAAATTCTTTTTCCAAAAGAAAACACCAATTCCTCCGCCTATGATAATGCCTATTAAACCAAATATTCCGTTAATATCTCCTCCTGCTACTCTAAGCAAAGTTCTCCAAGGACATCCCAAGAAAACTAAAGCTCCAATCATAGCAAAGAAGCCTAAACAGAATCTTATAATAGGCGAACTTCCTCCCTTAGGAACAAATTCCTTAGAGAGCATTGCTGAAGCTGTGGCACCAATAACAAGACCTATTAATTCCGGCCTTATATATTGTACAGCAGCTGCTCTATGTAATCCAAGTCCTCCTGCTAAATCACGGGTGAAACATGCTATACATATACCCATATTAGCAGGATTGCCCATTACAGAGAGCCAAGCAGCTATAGCACCTATAACAGCACCTGCTATTATAACTCCTATAGAGCTTGTGAAAATGTCTTTTTTCATTTTCAACTCCTTAATATATTTGTCCGTAATTCTATAATAAAAGAGGTTAATTATCAATAATTTTATATTGACTTTGATAAATATTTTTTTTATATTTAAAAGTGTTAAGAGTTGATAATATGTTAAAACGTTTTGTTTGTATAATACTATTTTATGTAATTGGTATCAATACAATTTATTCCCAAACTGCAGATTTATATGATTTTTTCAATAGTTATTTTACGTCTAAGGGATTAAATAATTCTGATGCCATAAATTTTGTATTTCAAAATTCATATCTTCCATCATTTTTTGACGGGGCTAAAAATTATATAAACAATATAAATCCTAATGATTGGACTAAAGTTTTAAATGATCCTTCTTTAATTTCATTGTATACAGAAAATGAAGATGTAGTACTTATGATGGCCGGTGCTGAATATTTGTATGATACATATATGTTTAATTTGGGTGTTTCATCTCTTGTAATGGATAAACTAAAAAGAAAGGCATTTTTTAATGCAGCTTCAGGAGATAATTACGGTTTGGTTATACCTCTGCATTTTCCATTAGGTACAGTAGGAGTAGGAACTTGTGTAAATATGAGTTATGATACTTTTACAAAAAATATAAAGGATAATAATAATTTTGTTAATATAGTAAATGCTATAGATAGAGTAGCACTCCCTTATGTACAATTATTTGCCTCTATTAATGCTTGGACAGCCCCTATATCTATTGGATTAAGATTTTCTTTTTTGCCAGGATACAGCGATTTATTCAGCCCTTTTATCAAAGATACTTATGTTGAGGCTTTAGGAGTTCATGGAGGTTTAGATATAAAATTTTATATCTATAGAAATAAATATATATTTTTGGACGCTAGAACTGATTTTAATTTTGATTATGGAACATTGAATTTATCATATAAAAATTCGGCCTCTTATCAAGAATATGATGCTGATCATTCAATAAATACTGGAGCTTTTATTGCTTCTGATGCATCCCTAAGAAATAAATGGACAAGTTTTGCAGTTACACCGAAAATTGTATTTGGGTTTAAGCCTAAAGATAGAGTTCCATATATTGATTATCTTGCTGTTTACGGATTTGTTGGCGTAGATTTTGTGTATTCTTCTTTAGATGTCGGCGGACAATTTTCTGTTAATACTATAAAATCTTCTTTTCCCAATAGTGCAGAACATGATTTTTATATGGATATTCCTTCATTTGGTCTCAAAGACTCATACTTTTATTATGATATAAGATTCGGACTTACAATAGATATATTTTATCAATCTATATCTGTTGAATATGCCTTATATTCAAAAAGTTTTTCATTTAATTTTGTACCATTCATTTATAGGTTTGGAGAAGAACCTAAAACTTAATTGTTAGGAGATGTTAATTTATGAAAATGTTATTTGTTTTTTTATTTTTATTAATAATGGTTATTATATTTTCTTGTAATAATACTTTTCTTAAACCAGCAGAAGAGTTTGGAAATTTTGATTATACTAAATATTATATATATTTGGATTATACACCTGAGGGAGGGTCTCAATTTAATTGTCAGGATATACTTTATTCTATAGGAAAAAGCAGTAATAAAGATATGCTTTGTATAAGAGGGGTAGTAAATCCTAATTCATTAAGAAGTGTAGCCAGTTGTTTAGAGAATAATAAACTTTTAGTGTATTTAGATTTAAGGTATGCATCATATTTTGAAAAAGTAAGTAATAAGACTTGGTATGATTATTTTAGAAATAAAACAAATCTGAAGGCTATTTATTTTCCATATGATGTTGCAGAAATATCTTTTAATGTTTTTCAAAATTGTTCAAATTTAGAGACTATAATTATACCAGCCGGTTTAGTTACAATGCGTCCAAATATGTTTGCTAATTGTAATAATTTAAAAACAGTTTTGTATTATGGAACTAAAATCAGTTTTAAAGGAGGGGATACTCCTGGTACATCATGGACAGGCATACCTTCTGAACAAATGACTTTGTATTTAGCTAATGTAGATAGAGAGAGTGCATCTGGAAATATGAATCCTAATGTTAGTTATGGTTCTTGGCCTAAATGGGCCGGTTATAAATGGAAAGAAGTCAAATTTAATGGTGAGTTTGATGAAAAAAGTATTATACGTTAATTTTAGTTATATTTTTTATTTGTTATAAGTGTTTTTATATAGTATAAATTTATTGATAATTATTGATATTTGATTTAAAATATTATTTATTTTATTAATGGATTTAGATATGTTTTTTTACAAAAAGAAAGCGAATTTTTAGATGAATATAAGGATGTTGCTTTTATAATAGGATCGCCTGAATTTTTAGGTGCTAAAAGTGAGAATGATAATAAAATTAATGTACTAATGATATGCATTGCTTATAAAGATATTGAAACTGGCTATATAGAAAAAAATAAAAAAATAGTTGTAAGAATGAAAATAGATGAGAAGGATTTAGATTATTATAAGTCTGTAATTAAAAGAGAATCTGTTGTTAAATTTAAAGTTAGGTATGAGAAAGAACAGAGTGAAGAAATAGTTGAATTTTTACTTTCTGATATTATAGAAAATGATTATAAAGATGAAGATTTGACTCCAATGCTTAATGAATATTTAAAACCTATAATATATACAGATGAAATAGTTGGAGATTTTTTATATAATAGAGCAGTAGGTTCCTTTGATAAAGATTTTCAATGGGTTTCTGGCAATAAAATACTTATGGCTTTTGATGATTCTTCTGAATATAATAAAAATAAAGCAGTTAATTTTTTTAGAAATATATATTTGAATAAAGAAGAATGGGATGTAAAGATTAAAGATTATGCTGCTAGGAAAATTATTAAGCAGGGAAATGATGCTTCTGCAAAAAGAGGTGAAAGTCCTATAGATGAGGAATCATTTATTAAAGAGTTTATGAATAAAATAGAGCTTATAGAAATCATAGTTCATGAAGTGCATGATTATGTGAATTATAAATTAGGTAATAAAAAAGTTTTTCCAATGGATGTTATTGTAGAGGGAGATTTAAATGGTAATTTTAATAGTGCTTTTATAGGCAGATTTTAAATTTTGTAGTTTTTCGTATATTAAAAAGCATATATTATGTATTGTATGTTTTATAATACATAATATATATATAGTTAATAATAACTATTATCAATAAATATTTTAAATTGTAATATTGACATTTTTTGTTAGATAAGTAAAATATTTGTAAAAATAGTATATAAAAATAATTTAGCTTTATGGATTTTATACTTTATGATGAGAGAAATCATAAAATCCAAAATACACAGATTAACAGTTACAAGAACTGATTTGAATTTTAAAGACTCTGTAACAATAGATGAGGCTTTAATGGATAAATCAGATATAATGGAAGGAGAAAGAGTATCAATTATTAATTTAAGTAATAATGATAGATTTGAAACTGTTGCTATAAAAGGTATACGTGATACGGGTATTATTGGTATCAATGGGGATAATGTTCATCATGCAAAGAAAGATGATACTATAATAATACTTTCTTACGGATATATACCTGAAGAAAATATAAAAAATCATAAAACTAAAATAATATTTGTTAATATGAATAATATGATGATTCAATAAATTTGATTTATTTATGAAGGAGATATATATGAAAAAAATATTCAAAGCTGGTATTGATATAGGTTCAACTACCGCAAAAATGGTTGTATATGATAATAATGATAATATGATATTTAAAACTTATGTTAGGCATAATGCTGATATAAAAGACACATTGCTGTCCATATTAGAAAATCTTCAGACTATGCATGGAGATTTGCAGCTTTCACTTGCTATTACAGGTACAGCTGGTATGGGAGTTTGTGAAAAAACAGGCATTAGTTTTGTACAGGAAGTTATTGCTTCTTCAACTGCTATTAGAAAGATTTATCCTTATGGAAGAACATTAATTGATATAGGCGGAGAAGATGCAAAAATTATAGTTTTTGATGATAATTTCAAAGCTGATATAAGAATGAATGGAAACTGTGCTGGAGGAACAGGAGCTTTTATAGATCAAATGGCTACGCTTCTTAATGTTCATCCTTCAGAGCTTTCAACATTGTCTGAAAAGTCTGCTTCTATTTATCCAATGGCAAGCAGATGCGGTGTATTTGCAAAAACAGATGTACAAACTCTTATAAGCCGCGATATACCTAAAGCTGATATTGCTAAAAGTATATTCCAAGCAGTTGCCGTTCAAACAGTTAATACTTTGGCAAAAGGTTTTGAGATTAAGCCTAAAATATTATTTACAGGCGGTCCTTTAACATTCCTTCCGGAATTAAGAAAAACATTTTTAACTTTGCTTGATGCTACAGAAGATGACATGTATACAGTTGATCATCCTGAATTAACTGCCGCTATAGGAGCAGCTTTTGGTGAAAAAGAAGATAAAACTATAATAACAGTTTCAAAATTTACTAAATTAGTACAAAATATATCTGCTGAAGTAAAAATTACAAATTCAAAAACTAGAGAAGCATTATTTAATAGTCAGGAAGAGTATGAGAATTGGAAAGAAGAACATTCTAAAGATAAAGTAAAATCTGCTGATGTATCAACAGTAAATGGAAAAAATACATTCTTAGGTATAGACTCCGGTTCTACTACAACAAAAATCGTTATTATAGATGAAAACGGACAAGTAGTATTAAGACATTATAGAAATAATAATGGAAATCCTGTAGGTGCTGTTACAGATGGTCTTACGGAGATAAAGAAAGAATTAGATGAAAAGAATATTAAAATAAATATAGCTAGAACTGCTGTTACAGGATATGGAGAAGATTTAATAAAAGCAGCATTCAATATGGATGAGGGTATAGTTGAAACTATGGCTCATTACAGAGGTGCTAAGGCTTTTGATAAAGATGTAAGCTTCATACTTGATATAGGCGGACAGGATATGAAGGCTATATTTATTAAAGACGGTATTATAGAAAATATTGAAATTAATGAAGCCTGCTCTTCAGGATGCGGTTCATTTATAGAAACATTTGCACGCGGAATGGGTTATAAAGTTGCTGATTTTGCTAATATAGCATGCGAATCTGCCAGCCCTTGCGATTTAGGAAGCCGCTGTACCGTATTTATGAATAGTAAAGTAAAACAGTCCTTAAGAGAAGGTTCTTCAGTTGCTGATATTTCTGCAGGACTTGCTAAAAGTGTTACATTAAACTGTTTCACTAAAGTATTAAAAATTACAGACACTTCTATATTAGGAGAACATATAGTTGTTCAAGGCGGTACTTTCAAAAATTCTGCTGTTCTTCGTTCTGTAGAAAAGTTTTTAGATAAAAAAGTTATTCGCCCTGATATATCAGAGCTTATGGGAGCTTACGGATGTGCATTATTGGCTTTGGATACTTTTAATTCTAAAAAAGAAGATACTGCTTTTATAGGTTTGGATAATTTACAGGAAGCTAATGATTATGAAAGAAAACAGCTTACTTGTAAAGGCTGTGAAAACCTTTGTACTGTTACAAGATTAAAATTCAAAGATAATAAATCATTCTATACAGGTAATAAATGTGAAAGAATATTTACTAATAAAGGAAATAAAGAAAGAAATTATGGTATGGATATTACACAGAAAAAACTTTCTTTATTATTCGACAGACCTTTAGCACCTGCTTCAGATGAAATAAAAGGTACTATTGGTATACCTCGCGTACTTAATATGTATCAAAACTTCCCATTCTGGGCTACTATACTTGTAGAATGCGGATATAGAGTGCAATTATCTTCACCTTCAAGCATGGCTATAGCTGAGAAAGGTTCTGGTACTGTTATGAGCGATAATATATGTTTCCCTGCTAAAATTGCTAACGGACATATATATGATTTAATAGAATCTAAAGTAGACAGAATATTCTATCCTTCTGTTGTATTAGAAAAATCAGAAGATGACGGAAGCGTTAATAGTTATAACTGTCCTGTAGTAACAGGCTATCCTGATGTAATAGACAGTTCTATAAGTCCTTTAAGTAAATACGGCATACCTTTTGATGCTCCGACTATTTCTTTCTTAAATGAAGAATTGTTATATAAAGGATGTAAAGCTTATTTTGTAAAAGTTCTTGGAATAGATAAAAAAGATTTTAATAGAGCTTTTAAGATGGCTTTACAGGAACAAATTAGAATAAAAGAAGAGTTAAGAGCTGAGGGTAGAAAAATAATTGAGCATGCTAAAGAAACTCAGACTCCTACTATACTTATAGTAAGCAGACCTTATCATATTGACCCATTAATCAATCATAAGATACCGGAAACTATTGCTTCATTCGGTATTAATGTTATTACAGAGGATGGACTTGATATAGATGAATCTCTTGCTGATGTTCAGGTATTAACTCAGTGGTCTTATCCTAATAAAATGTTTAAAGCTGCTTTATGGGCTTGTAAACAAAAAGATATGAAGCTTGAAGTAGTTCAGATTAATAGTTTCGGATGCGGTCCTGATGCTACTACTTCAGATGAAATAAAATCTATACTTAATGCCTATGGAAAAACACCTACTTTGGTAAAAGTAGATGAAATTTCAAGTCCTGGAAGTATTAGATTAAGAATACGTTCTATGATAGAAAGTATGAAAATGAAAGGTGATTTTAAACCAAGTGAAGAATCTAATAGAACTATTATTAAAAGATATGAGAAAAATGAGAGACGTGCAATACTTGTACCTAAATTTGGTCAATTCTATGATCCTATGATTTTAACATTATTAGAAAGAAGCGGATATGATACTATTGCTCTTCCTGAACCAGATGTTGAATCTGTAGAATTGGGTTTAAGATATGCAAACCAAGATATATGTTATCCTGCTACTATTGTAATAGGAGATATTATAAGAGCTGTTCAAAGCGGAAAATACGATCCTAAAAATATAGCTGCTGGTATTACTCAAACAGGCGGACAATGCAGAGCAAGTAATTATGCTTCTCTTATAAAAAGAGGTTTAATCAATGCAGGATATCCTGATGTTCCGGTAGTAACTGTAGGGCTTACAATGATAAATGATCAGCCTGGATTCAAGCTTTCTAAAATTGATATGATGAAAGAAGGTATTGTAGCTATGCCTTATGCTGATGCTATATCTACAATGTATTATTATTGTGCCGCTAGAGAAGTTAAAAAAGGAGAGTCTTTAGCTCTTGCTAATAAATATATAGCATTACATCCTAGGGATTTCTCTCTTAAAGCAACTGATAAATTATTGAAACAAGCTGTTGCTGAGTTTAATGCTATTGAAACTAATGATAATTTAATGCTTCCTAAAGCAGGATTAGTTGGTGAGATATATGTAAAATATAACAAATTCGCTAATGGAGATGTTTGCGATTGGCTTATGTCTAAAGGTGTTGAGGTAATAGTTCCTCCTGTATTTGACTTCTTTGTACAGAAGGTTATAAGCGAGCAGGTTAATAAAGAAACTAATGCCAGAGATGTATCATTCTTAGGATATTATGGCTCCAAATTATCAGAAAAAGTAGTTGATGTTAGAATTGATTCTGTAAATCAAATAATGTCTAAGTTTAAGGGTTTCAGACCAGCACATCATATAAGACAAATAGCTGAAAATGCTGCTAAAGTTACTGCTATGACTAATCAATTTGGTGAAGCTTGGCTTTTACCTGGTGAAATAGCTACTTTTGCTGAAGAGGGCATAAATAATGTACTTTGCTTGCAGCCTTTCGGTTGTATTGCTAACCATATTATAGCTAGAGGAATAGAAACAAGACTTAAAACTAGATATCCTGAATTAAATCTTTTATATTTGGATATGGATGCGGGTGCTAGTGAAGTTAATACTGTTAACCGTTTAGAGTTCTTTGTACGTTCTGCTAAAGATAGTATGAATACTATAATGGTTCCAGAAGAAAAAGATATTATGGAGTCTGTTGCTTCTTATAATAAATAATTTTACTTTAATAAAAAGAATTTACAAAGGTTTACAAATAATATATGTTATTTGTAAACCTTTTTTACTATATTGTAATTTTTTTTAAAAAAATAAGAATATTTTTTACTTTTTGTGTAAAATAAATTGACAATAATTGAAAAATGTATTATTATATAACTATAAGATAATTTGATATTTTGAAGGAGGTATTTATGAAAAAACTATTTTGTTTAATATTTGCTTTTTCTATAATTGGAAGTTCAAGCCTTTTTGCAGATTGGATTGTTCCTATCAATCAAGTTCCTAGAAGGGTTATAAATGCAGCAAAAAGATATTATCCTAGAGCTAGAATTTGGAAAGTTGAAATGGATGATGGTTTATATAAAGTTAAGCTTAGCAATGGTTTGGAATTAGAAATAACTAGAGGCGGAAGAGTAATTGATATTGATGACTAGAAAATTAAATAAGTAAATAAGACTTATAAATATAATTTTATAAGTCTTTTTTAATCTTCTTCTAATTCTGAAATAGTTTGTAAATATATTTTAGATATCTGCCAGTTGTTATTATTCATAAATTTTAATGTGGATTTTAATTTTGCTGTGAACTCGGCTACTTTGCTTTTATCGCATATTTTAAATCCGTCGCCTTTAAAGTATAAACCTGTAATCCATGGAAGTTCTTTTTTACTATAAACTGCATAGAAAGCATCCTCTCCAAAAGGAGGTCTTATTCTTATTCTGAATATAGAGTTTTCAGGTGGGATTATATAGTTTTTCTTTCCCTCGGTTTCATTTTGATATTTATTATCTATAAAGTTATTAAAATCATTAGGATGCATTAATATAACATTTCCGTCATTTTGAAAAGCAAATATATATACATATCCGTCCATATTGCATCTAAAGTTTAGAGTAAATGATTCTCCTTCTATTATTTCTCCTCTATCATATATTGCATTTGTTTTGTTTTCTAACGTTGTTCGTTCTGCTCTTAAAGTCAAATTAATACCATTTATTTGATGTTCTATTTTTTTAAATAATAGATTAGAAAAATAAAATTCTAAATATAAGCATATTTCCTGCATAGCAAGTAAAGCTTCAGATGATGTTCTTTTGTCATATTCTTTTAATGTTTCTCCTGTTTCTATATCTATAACTTGAAAATTATATTTGATATCATAAAGTTCTTCATCTTTTTTTTCTTCACCTGCTTTATCCATATCCTCCGTTTTTTTACCTATTCCGTATTCTATTAAATCTCCTAAATCTTTCGCTTCATTTGTAAGTATAATATCATTACTTAATATTGTATTGGTCATATTATAATTACTCATAATATCATTTATTTCATTAGATTTTATTGTCAAATTATCTATTTTATTTTGATTATTATTTGTATTTTTCAATACTTTTTCACTTTTCATTATTATTGCTATTCTTACATTTAGATTGGATGCCACAGTTAATCCCTGTTCTAAATTTAATTCATTAGTTCCGAATAGTTTTTTCTTTTGTCTGTCTACAGATATAGAAGCTTTTTGTTTTAAATATACAAATCTGTTTATAGCTTTTACTAATTCTTTTCTTAAAGGCTCATTTGCCCTTAAACTATGATCTAAATCTATAGTAGCTATAGGCATTCTTTCTCTTGAATATAGAGTTAAAGATAGAAATAATATTACTGCTAAAATTTTGAATTTCAAAATTACTCCTAATATTCAAGTGTAGGGCTTGTACTGTTTTCTTTTTCATGTATTTTTTCAAGCATATCCATAATTCTTGATAAATCATCCGCACTGTAATATTCTATTACTATTTTACCTTCTTTTCCATTTTTATCCAAAACATTTACTTTTGTGGAGAATATCTTTTCTAAATCATTTTCTAATTGCTTTATATTAGGATCTTTTTTATTTTCTTTTTTTGCTTTATTGTCAGATTTTTCATTATTTTCATTATCTGCAGTATTGTTATTTTCTTTTTTATCCTTTACTATTTTTTCACATTCTCTAACAGAATAACCATTTTCTATTATTTCTTTTGCAAATGCTTCTCTTTCATTTTCATCGGATAAAGATAATATAGCTCTGGCATGGCCTTCTGTAATCTTTGATTCTAATATTAAATTTTGTATATTTTCGCTTAATTCCAATATACGCATTGAATTTGATATTGTGCTTCTGCTTTTTCCAACTCTATTAGCTAATTCTTCCTGTTTAATATTCAAATCATATATTAATTTTTTATAGCTTCTTGCAACTTCTATTGCATTTAAATCTGCTCTTTGTATATTTTCTACTAGGGTAAGCTCAAGCATTTTTGAATCTGCTATATTTTGAAGCACTAATGCCGGTACTTTATCTCTATTTAAAAATTTAAAAGCTCTGAATCTTCTCTCGCCGGATATTATTTGATATTTACCGTCTTTTTCTCTTAAAGTTATAGGGTTTATAAGTCCGTTTTCTTTGATAGATTCTGCAAGACCTTGTATTTCTTCTTCATTAAATACTTTTCTAGGCTGGTCAGGGTTTACATCTATAAGCGAAACATCTATTTCTAATACTCCGTTTTTTTCAGCCTCTTCAACAGCTCTCTTTATTTCTTTGTCTCCAGATTTTATTAATGCATTCATACCTTGTCCGCCAAGACCGCCTTTTCTGCTCATAAAAATCCTTTTATATATTAAAATTCATTATTTAACTATTAATTATATTATTTATTCATAACTTTTTCAAATTTAAAAAACTCTTTAGTACCGCTATCTATGCCTTCAAATTTATTATATTTATTTTTCAATACAAAAATATATTTTTTATATCTTTTAAAATAATAATATCCTTATATTGAAAAAACATACTTTATTTAGACTTTTCAATAAACTCTTTAGAAAATTCTCTGTAGCTTCTTGCTCCTATACAGTCTTTATCATAATCACTTATAGCCCTGCCGTAAGAAGGAGCTTCGCTTAAGCGTACATTTCTAGGTATCATAGTCTTATATGTTTTATCTTTAAAGAAATTTACAACCTCGCGTACAACATCAGCACTTAATTTTGTTCTTGAATCATACATTGTAAGCAGTACGCCTTCTATTTTTAATTCTTTATTTAAGTTCTCTTTAACAAGTGCTATTGTATTATTAAGTTCAGCTACTCCATCTAATGCATAGAACTCGCATTGTATAGGTATAAGCACGGAATCAGCGGCAGTTAATGCATTAAGTGTTAATATACCTAAAGTAGGAGGACAGTCTATAATAATATATTCATAATTATCTTTTACAGCATCTATAGCCTTTTTTAGTTTGTATTCTCTAGCTATTTCATTAACTAATTCTATTTGAGCACCAACCAAATCCGAATCTGCCGGTATTAGAAATAGATTTTCCTGATATGTAGGCATTATAACTTCATTTGCTTCTGCTTGACCTATTAATAAATCATATACACTTTTTTTCATTTTATCTCTAGTAACACCTACACCTAAACAAGCATTAGCCTGCGGGTCAATATCTATTAGTAATGTTTTTTTGCTCATTGATGCTATTGTAGCACTTAAATTAACAGCTGTAGTAGTTTTTCCTACACCGCCTTTTTGATTAACTATAGCTATAACTTTAGACATAAATATATCCTCAAACTAAAAAAATATAGTGAAATTATATTATTATATCAAAATCATGTATTTTATCAAGTTTTTTATTTTGTAAATTTACTATATAAGTAATATTTATATTTATTGTAAAAATTATATAATTATTTTGTAATATATTTTTACATGTTGACAAAAAATATTAAAAATATATTATAGCTATGTGAGGTATATGATTTATTATATAATAATAATCAAATAATATTGTTATTTGTATTTATTATAACAATATTATTAAATTAGGAGGTTTTATGATTAAAAACAAAAGTATTATGAAAATTGTATTATTATTGATAATATCTTTGGTTTTGACAAGCTGTTCATCTATGTTTGAACCTAACAGAACATTTACGCCATATGATTTAGTAGGTGCTTGGAGAAACAGATACGATCGTCTTGAGCTGTTTGTTATTACTAAAGACGGGATAATTACTTTCTATAATGCTGATGGTTCATCAAGCAGCGTTCCTATTAGTAATTGGAATAGAATTAAATATGTAGAAGATACTTGGCATGAGTTTGTTCTATATAGTATACCAATTCTAGGAAATGTTAGATTTGTATTTATGAGTGATAGTGAATGTGAAGTATTTTATGGTAATAATGGTGTAACATCTTATTACGAAAAACTATAATTTCATACTATAAAAGATTAGGTGCATACTATTAGCTTAAAAAGTTATTAGTATGTACTTTTTCATATCTAGAATAATATATATATAATTAAGTTAGAATATGTATTATAATAAAATTTTATATGATACAAAAAGGATTTTTAATGAGTGAATATAATGATAAATATAACAAGCCTGCACAGTCTGGCATAGTTCCTTGGATACCTCTAATATTGTCAGTCATATACACAGTTTCACCTGTAGATTTAGTACCTGATGTGCTGCCTGTTCTTGGTTGGTTTGAGGATGCTTTATTTCTTTTAGTTGGCGGTCTTAATGGAGTACAAAATGGTGTTGTTGATGCTAATAGCTCTATAAGAAAAATAATAAAATATATTAAATGGGGACTTTTTATAATAGGTGGAATAGGAATTTTAATAATAGTTCTTTTGGCTGTTTTAGTTTTCAAGGTTGCTGCAAATTAAAAACTATTTTTTATTAATATAGTTATTTGAAAATTGTATTAATAAATATTTAAAATAGTATTTATTTGTTATATCTATGTTAATTAAATTTTGTATGATATTTTATTATTACTAAGTATTGTATTAATAAAAAGCTGACAACCTAATTTTTTAGTTATCAGCTTTATTGTTTGTATTATTTTATATTATATTATTAATAAAAATTGTTCGCTTTAAACAGTCTGACAAGTCGCTTACAATTTTTATTTTATCCTTTTATGTTTAAAACTTGCCTTATGAGTAACATAATCATTAACTATTTGATAGTTACCGAAAATTTTATATTTGTATATTGTTAAGCCTTCCAAACCTACAGGACCTCTTGCATGAGTTTTGTTTGTTGATATTCCTACTTCAGCACCGAAACCGTATCTGAATCCGTCTGAAAATCTTGTTGAAGCATTGCAGTATACATTAGCAGAATCAACGAATATCATAAACTTTTCTATATTGTCTTTATTTTCTGATATTATAGAGTCTGTATGATGAGAACCGTATTTGTTTATATGATTGTATGCTTCTTCTGTGTCTGATACTATTTTTAAAGATACTTCTTTGTCGCCGTATTCAAAATGCCATTCTTTCACTTCGCCTATGTCTGATGAAGTTAATATTTTTTTTACTTCAGAGTCAGCGTTCATTTTTATTTCATTTTCTTTGAATAAATTATAAAGTTTTGGCAAGTATTCTGAAGCTATGTTTTTGTTTATAAGTATAGTTTCAACAGCATTGCAGGCACTTGGATACTGAGCCTTTGAATCTAAACATATTTTTAATGCTTTTTCCTGATTTGCAGATTCATCTATATATAAATGACATATACCGTCAGCATGTCCTAATACTGGTATATTTGTATTTGATTTGATGTATTGTACTAAACTGTTTCCGCCTCTTGGTATTATTAAATCAATATATTTATCCATTGATAATAATTCTTTTATATCCTCTCTAGTGAATACTAAATTAACAGAGTTCTTTGGAAATTCTTTTATACTATTTAGAGTTTCTTCTATTATAGTAAATATTGCTTTATTAGTATTTTCTCCTTCGCTTCCGCCTTTAAGTATAACTGCATTAGATGATTTTATACATAAAGAAGATATTTGAGATATTACATCAGGACGAGCCTCAAATATTACAGCGATAAGTCCAATAGGGCAGGATATTTTTTTTAATAATAAATTGTCATCAAGCTCTGTTTCTAATAATACTTTATTAATAGGGTCTTCAAGTTTTATAACATCTCTAATTCCTGAAACAACATCTATTAATTTATTTTCATCTAGTTTTAATCTGTTAAACATAGATTTTGAAATTTTATTTTCATCGAGAAGTTTTTGAGCGTATTCTAAATCCTTTTTATTTGCTTCAAATATTTTATCTTTATTTTCTTCAATTTTTTTTGCTATTTCAAGAAGAGCATTATTTTTTACATCTGTATTTAAAGATTGTAATTTATATGTAGCTTCTTTGGCATTTTTAACTAAATCTATTAATTGCATATATATACCTCCATTATTCAATATTAAGCATTAAAGATACCCAATCATTTTTTCTCTTTCTTAAAATAATGTTAAGCTTGTTTTCTCTTATAGCATTATTCATGGAAGATTCTTTTTCTAATAATATACCGGATAATATTAATGTGGAATCAGGTTTTAAAAGCTCCTTTAATTCTGGAAGTATTTCTACTAATACATCAGTTTCTATATTAGCAATAACCAAATCAAACTTAAAATTCATATTGATTAAATCTTTAGTATTTCCAAGAATTACATTATCCAATTTAATATTATTATAAGAAGCATTATCTAAAGTACAATTAACAGCATCATTATCTATATCTATAGAAGTAATATTTCTTGCTCCTAGTTTATAAGCAAATAATGATAATATTCCGCTTCCGCACCCTATATCAGCTATACTTTTTGAAGCTATATCATTATTTTCACTATATTCATTTATCATTTCAAGTGCTAATGATGTGGTTTCATGAGTACCTGTTCCGAATGCATATTGTTTCGCTATATAAAGAGTACTATCATTTAATTTGTCGGAGTCATTTTTTAAATTAGGAACTATAGTTATATTGCCTATACCAAATGGTTTTAAAAATTCCATATATGAAGTTAAATATTCATCTGATTCTAATTCTTTTATTTCATAATTGTATTTTACGATATCATTAATATTTTTTTCTATAATAGCTAGATTGTTTTTTAATATATCATTGTTTTCATTATATATATTTACAATAGCTATATTTTCATCATTGATTGGAAATTCTATATTGAATCCAAGTATATTTAATTCTCCGCTTTCTATGGTTGCTTCTATTATATCTTCAAAACCTCTTTCTAATATTATAGACAATGAATGAATCAGCATAACAGCTCCTATTATAGTATACTCATAATATTATTTATATTATTAATTTTTTCTTCTATATCATTTTTATATTTTACAACAAAAGAATTATCTTTTACTGTTCCTCTTATGGCCTCAAAATCTCTTTCCATTATGGCTTTATCGTCAACTCCGCAGCTTACCATCTTAGATAAATCATATTCTTTTTTTACATCTCTATAGAATATCTTGTATGCTTCTTTTAAAAGGAGTATATGTTCTTTTAAAAGTTTAATAATTATTTCTTTATCTATATTTTCTATACTATATCTTCTTCTTATAGTGTTCATAACCCAAGATTTTTCATCTGATTGATAAGAATTATATAAATTTTCAAATGATTTTATTAATAATTCTAAAGAATTTATTTTGTTATTTTCTATATCTTTTATAACAGCATCTATTCTGTCTTTAGAACATATAAGTCCTCCTATATCAACCCATTTTTCAAATACTTTATCATCCCTGTATTCTAAATTTTTTATTATTTCATCTATATTTCTTGAGTCTTTAATATATGAAAGTATTTTATCATGCAAATATAAATCAATTGCTACAGAATATCTTTGAGAATATTTATCTAAAGAAGATTTTTTTATTATCATATTTTTATATAATATATAATCTCCTTCTTTATTTACATTCTCTATTTCTGTTCTTATTTCTTTTAATATACTTTCAGAATTAATCATTTTAGAAACAGTATATGGACTAAATACATCAAATATAATTAAATCTTTTTTGTCTCCAACTCTTCTGTCTCTATCTTTCCATTTGTTTTCATCTCGGCAAAGTCCTACACCGAATAAATTTAATCCAGGTATTAGTCTTGTTTGATGATAACCATGTTCAGTTATATATGAGAAAGGAAAATCAGAAGTATCAACATTATCATAATGAGCCCCTATAACTGTAGAGAATGCTCCTATATGAGAAGGCCATAAAATATATGAATTGCTGCCTGTCTTACATCCTCTTTCCATAAAACCATGATGATAAGGTCCTAATTTGTACATGTGATTACTTTGATTGGTTCCGCTTCCTGCATTAAAGAAAGAAAAATGACTTGCTATTAAAAGTGTTGCTTTGTGATGAGTAACAGTATAAGGTCCTGCAAATATAGAGAACATCTCTCCATGCTCTCCCTCGCAGTTAGCAAATAGAAGAGAATCTTCGCATGAGAATTGTCTTCCAAGTTTTACACCTTCTCCTATGAATGCCTTTTTTATTACGGTACTATCAACTATATGTGCACCTTTTAATACTATAGAATCTTTTAATATAACAGATGTTCCAATATATGAAGGACATTCTTTTGTACTTATAACTGTTGTATTATTAATTTCATCCGTATTTTCTATAGTAGTATAAGGGTCTATATGCGAATTTTTGATAAGTCTTGCATTAATTATTTTGGCATGTTCTTTTATTTTTCCAAATCTTCTAGTTTTTTTTGCTGTATAATCATCTATCATGGCGTTTATTCTAGCACGCATTAAAAATCTGTGTCTATACATTGCCACCATATAAGCTATATGAGAATTAAGCCTATTAAATATTTTTACGCTTCTTCCGTCTCCTTCCATTATAGGTGAAGTTTCTACTCCGTTTCCAAAACTGCTTTTTCCTTCCATATATATAGAACCGGCATTTTCTATTATTACTCCGTTTTCTATTTTATAATTAGCAATGAATCTTCCTACATTATTGATATAAACATTTCCATTAATAAATACATCTATTAATGTTGCTCTATTGATAGAGGCAGGAACTTGTACTTTGTTGTGATATTTTACCATTCCATTAAGTGCATTTATTTTTACTTTACCATGAAATTGTACATCTTTTATTCTAGTTAAATCTACATTTTTTATAAATATTTTATCCCAAGATTGAGATGAACATCCTTGAGACTTTAGGAATTCTATTTCCTCATTTGTTAAATTTCTAAACTCTTTATCATCTTTAGTGAAACTATACATAACTAAAAAACTTTCCTTTTATTTAAAATTTTATTTAGCATTATGTTAACTATCGTAAAATTATGATATTTTTATCAAAATTTTTAAATTCGTTAAAAAATGAAAAATATTACAGATTATATACTGAAATGAAATAATTTTCTATAAAAAATTATTTATTCTGCTTACTTATTAAAATATATTATTGAACTTATTACAGCTTGATTTTTAAAATAACAATAAAATTTTTAAAAAAAATTATTGACTTAATTATTATATAAGTATATTATTATATTATAATATACTTATATAAAGTTGGTAAAATATGAAAAATAAATTTCAAAATATTGATGAAAAAGAATTTGTAAATAAAGACTTAGATAATGACTGCGAAGTTAACATAACTGACAGCAGTATATCATCATTTATACCTAAACTTCCAAATGATGAAGAATTTTCTCTTTTAGCAGATTTCTTTTCTGTATTTTCTGATCCTACAAGATTAAAAATAATATCTGCTTTAAGTGAAAAAGAACTATGTGTGCATGAATTATCATCTCTTCTTGATATGAAGCAGCCTTCTGTATCTCAGCATTTAAAGATGCTTTGGCAGGCTAGAGTAGTAAAGAAAAGAAAGGTTGGACTTCATGTATTTTATAGGTTGGATGATGAGCATATAGAAAAAATTTATAGTTGGGGGTATGAACATGTTAAAGAATAAAGAAAGACTATTGTTTTTATTAGAAATTTTTTTAGGACTTATAGTATTAGTATTATTATACAGTTTGCATAAAAGCATACATGGTATTATAGAGTATATTATTTTCTTTATACCATATTTAATTTTAGGAAGAGAAGTATTTAAAAATGCTGCTTTAGATTTT
>NZ_CALXRN010000195.1 GCF_944390595.1 uncultured Brachyspira sp.
ATGTAAGGTTAGAAAACGAGCTACATGATAAATTAGAAAATATTGCTGAAAGTGAAAATCAAACTATCAGTCAATATTTAAAGCAAATGATAATAAATAGAATAAACAGCACAAAATAAAAAATACAGCCGATGTCATAGAAATGATGTCGGCTTATTCAAAATTAATTAAACTATTGTATAAATCTTTTTTTATTGTTTGATTACACACAAAATGACAGCACTATAAAAGCAGATACTAATAATTTTAAGGAAGAAGAACACAAAAGAGATAAAGACGGTAAGTTTACGAAAGGAAGCGGAGAGGATAATAAACAGAAAGATAAAGAAGAAACTAATAATGAAGATTCAAGCGAAGAAAAACAAAAAGAAGAAAAAGAGATAAAAGAAAAAATTGAACAGCTTGAAAAAATAGACTGGACAAAAGATAATACTCTGCCTAACTTTCCTAAATCTTTTTTGAAAAAACAAGGTTTAGAAGATAAGCCTATTTTATTAAAAAAGAATATAATTGAAAGAAATAAACAACAACATCCTGATATAACAGAAGAACAAGCAATAAGAATTTTAGGAAACTCTCTTTATAGGACAGAGGCAATATTAAAAGGGAAATCAAAAAGACCAGATTATTATAATCTTATAACAAGAATAGATAACAATTATAATGACCTAGTAACTGTTGAACTATCAAATAAAAAGGATAATTATGAAATAGTTCATTTTTTCATAATAAGAAATACAACAAGAAAAAAATATGAAGATGATGATAAAGAATTAAAAAATAAGAGTTAGTAGGGAGGACGCCCCGTTCCTCCATCGCAGTACTTAAAATTAAGCAAGCGGCAGGCGTGGGCGGCAAATTTTCTGCCATTCGTACTAACTCTATATTTAGTTTAACAAAGTTTTTATGATAAGTCAATAGAAAATATAAAAAAACAAGTTTCTCAAAATTAATTAGACAATTTTCCGAATCTTTTTCGTTTTTTTAATTTACAATAAAATCATATCTAATCAATAAGGACTTGAGGACATGCCGCTTTTGTTTGAGATAGAAGAAGAACAAACCGTTTCTACACCGCAAACAGTAGTAAAGAACGGCGATTTGTGGCAGTTGGGAGAGCATAGACTTTTATGCGGAGATTGTACGGTAAAAGAAAATATTGATTTACTTATGAATAGCAATAAAGCTGATATGGTATTCACAGACCCGCCCTATAATGTTGATTATTCAAGTAAAAATCAATTTCTTAATTCTATAGACAATAGAATTGAAGCTAAAATAATAAATGATAATTTATATAAAGAAAAAAATCCAAGAACTTTCGTACAATGCTTTTATCAAATTCATCAGTTTTTAATTTTAATTCAAAATTCATAGAGTTATAAGACATTTATAAAACTCCTTACTTTTATATAAGGATATTATAAAACATTATAAATAAAATCTTATACAAATGTATAATGTTTGAAAAATTTTAAAAAATATTATTTTTATTTTAAAAATTTATTATAAGTATTAAAATTAATAATATAGCTTTTATAATTACTTAATAAAAAAGAGGTTAAAAAACTAATATTATATACCCCAAAATCATTTGCTTTATCTAAACCTAATGCTTTATTATCAAGAAGTAAAACTTTAAAATGATTTTCATTAAACTTTGTAAGATAAACATTTCCATCTAAAGTAAAATTTTCAAACTCATAATATTCTACTTTTTTATTATCCAAATTTATTAAACTATACGCTTCAGGTTGTATTAAGACTCCTTTTTCATAGGAAAAAGTTAATAATTCTTTATTGTTTTCTTTTGTATAAGAGAAATATATATTGTTTTGGATTAGATAAATTTACTGACATAATAACAAATTTATTATTTTCAATAGATACTAAACCTAAAGTTTTACTATAAATATCTATTTTTGTATCATAAATACGAACTACGGCATCATCTGCTATTATTTCCTCTTTTATTAATTTCTGCCCATAAGTCGAAAAGCTGAATCCTAAAAGTAAAGTGAAAATTAATAAAAGTTTTTTTAACTATTCTCTTATATATTTATAGTTTATGTGTTGTTATATATTTGTCAAAGTTTTTATTTAAAAAAAATCATTATATAAATGTATAATATTTAAACTTTTTTAGATTTTTTCTATTTTTTAAATGCAAATATAAAGCTGCTTTTTATTTAAAAATTTTAAAAAGTAGAAGGCTGGGGATATATTCATGATTTAATCAAATATTAAAAAGTATTTGAAAGTTATATTAAAGATTATTATTTATATCAAAAATATTTAAAATAAGAAATAAAATTTATGGATTTTTGTTATGAAAAATATATTTATAATTAGTTGCCAAAAAAATGGATGATATGACTAAAATAACATTATCTTTATATTTTACTCAATTAGGATATTATGGTATAATAGCGATCTAATAAAATATATGTATGAGATAAGAAATATTATTAAAAAAGATAGATTAATTTCTACATAATCATTTTTTAAAGAGAATATTTAACAAATGGAAAAATTAAAAAATTATGGAAAGATAGTATATTGATAAGAGGAAATGAAGAAAATGAAAATAAAGCTAAATAAAAAACTTATAACAAAGTTTAATGATAATTTATAATTTAGGATTTATTTATGAAACATATTATTTTACTTTTTTTATTAGGATTATTTTCTTTAAGTTGTGCTAGTATTAAAACTTATAGAGATGATTTAAAAGGAGCTACTAAATATTATACTGATGATTTTGCTGAATGGGGAGCTTTTTTAAATATTGTAGTATATGATAATGAGCCTAATAAACCTATAATTGCTTTAGAAGTTAGAACTCAAGCATTATTATACAATAATTACCTTAATTTAAGAGAAGTTTATTTTTTTGATGATAAAACAAAAGAAAATATTTCTTTTAAATTAGATGATGCTGAAAATGATATAGTGTATCAACAAGCTGTTTATACAGGTTATAATTATATTCCTTCTGCAGTTTATAAAGTAGCTAAAGGAACAAAGTTTTTAAATAATACAGAATTAGATTTACTATATAATTTTATGACTAATTCTCAAAATACAAAAATGAGATTTTACGGAGATTATCAAGTTGACAATCCTCTGCCAAGCGGACAGAAAAAAAATATAATTCAATTAATAGAAAAATATAAAAAAGAATTAAAATAAAATATTACTAATATAATTGCTATCTGAATATAGCTATATCATTGTAATTATACATCATTTGTACATTGCCGTTTTGAAACATTTTTATTGTTTTTTATTTGCTTGTATAATCAAAAACAGATGCAGCACTCAGATATTGGCATATATAATACTAAAAAATTACTATAAAATAATTATTAAAAAACTAAATTCTTAGCAATATTATATAATTATTTATTAATATAATGAGCATACATAATTATTGCATTAGTTTCATTACAATAATAAATATAAATGTATTTTATTTTCAAGATAATATATTCAAAAATAAATATATAATATCTTGAAATAAAATACATTAATAAAAAATAAATAACTTATATTAAATTACTTATTATTTAATTCTTTATATTTATCTATAATAATTTTTATAGCTTTTTTTGATATAGTATCTACTACATAATCTTTATAAGAACTTTTACCATCAAGTCTCATTTTAGTATTTTTACCTTGACTAAAATTTTCTAGAAAATTCATTAATTCTTCATCAACATATATATCAATATACTCAAATACATTTCCAGTTTGTCCTACATTACTATCATAATCTTCATATTTATCAAAATTAACTTTCTTTACAACACCATCATATAGTAAGTAGAATGACTCAATAAATAACCAACTCTTTCCCATATACATTATTTTTAATCTTAAAATATTAGATTCTCCTTGACGGCCTGCATAACAGCTTATATTAGGAAAATATGTACTATCTTTATCAGAAACATATTTTGGCTCATACCAAGTTATTTGCGTAAATTCATCGTATGTTTCTTCTACAGTTACAGTACCATCTACGTCAGTGTCCTGTCCATAAGCAAAAAAACTAAAGCTAAAAAGTAAAAATAACATTAACAAAAACTTTCTCATATATGTTTCCTCTTATTTATTTTTATTATATATCTATAGTTTATGTATTTTTCTAAATTTGTCAAACATTTTATAAAATTGATTTTTATTTTAAATTATCTTTTAAAATAAAATTACATGAATTACAAATGAAATTCAACTTTAAATATCTATGATAATAGAACTATATTTAATTATAACTCTATTATCATATATATTAAAATATCAATTTGAAATAAAATTTCATTACTATTTTTAATAAATAAAGCTTTTTTCAATATAACTCTGCAGTAAAATTTGCAGCAAAGGAAAATATAATATAAAAAGTAATGATAACATATATTTTTTACATTATCTATAAAATAAAAAAGTTACAAAGTCAATTAGAATAATTAATCATATTTGCTTGCATTGAATTCTTTTTTTGCTTTTAGATAAGCATCATATTGCTTTTTTGAAGTGTCATACCATAAATAAGGATTATTGAATTCATCATAGTCAGCGAGTAAATATTCTCTGCCATTGTATTTTAAACTACAGTTAGTTTCCATGCTGTCAGCATTTATTGTTAATTCAATTTTTACAGGCGTATCTAAAGGCATTTTTTCTATTTTGTTTTCATAAGATCCTGTGTTTATATTGTATGAAGTTTTTATATTGTAATAAACATCATTATTAACTAAATTATAAGTGTAATTATAATTAATAGCTGATGTTCCATTTATACGGATCACATTTGCTTTTATATGTCCTTTTTCTAGTTTTTCACAGATAATGAACTCTAAATAATTATAATTGCTATCATCTATTGATACGGAAATATTTTGTCCGACAAACTCTTCGCAGCTTATGAAAAGACATAAAAAAATAAAAAGTGATAATAATTTTTTCATAAAATAAATCCCAATATTATATTTTTAAAGTTTATATATTTTCTTTATTTTTCAAGAAATTATAAAAATTTTTACTATTTTTAATTGCTAAATTATAAACAATTAAATCACTATTTTATTACCTATGTATTTTTTAGTCTACAATAATAAAATCTTATTCATAATTATTCTATATAAGCATTCCTAAAATCATATATTGAAAAAATATCATATTTTACCCCATGAAGTTTTTTGCTTTGCATAACTGTAGCCTTATCATAATATATAGGAATTATAGCCATATCCTCTTGTATTAGTATACGTTCTGCGTCATAGGCTGCTTTTATTCTTATATCCTCATTGGCATTTGTCATAGCAATATCAACTAAATGATCATAAACAGCATTTGTGTATCCGCCGTCATTACCCAAACCATCAAGCTGAAAAAGTCTCAAATAACCAGTAGCCTGATTATAAGCAACACTAGTTCCGGCCTTAATCATTTGAAAACTTCCGTCTTTTATTGACTGCAAATATGTTGTAGGTTCTTCATATCTAAGTTTTAAATCTATACCCAAATTATTTTTATACATACTTTGAATTGCCTCTGCCACAAATAATGATGAAGGATTTGTAGTTGTTATTAATTCTATTATAGGGAATTTTTTTATATCGGGATAACCTGCTTCAGCAAGAAGTTTTTTAGCCTCTTCAATATTTTTCTGATAATTGCTCTCTTCCAAAGAAATATATTCCGGAGCATTATCCCTAAAATTATTAGTGCCATTTTTTACATTTATAGGAACAAATCCGTCAGCTGCAACCCTTCCACCTCCTAAAACATTATTTACTATATAATTTCTGTCTATACCAAGTGCTAATGCTTTTCTTACCAAAGGGTTATTAAAAGGTTTTCGCTTCAAATTAACCATATAATAAGCAATAGATGTGACGTCAACTTCTCTTCCTATACCCTGCTCTATTAAAGATGCTCTCTCATTTTCTGGGGCTTCAGGATAAAATAATATACTGTCTCCATAAATTGCAGCAACTGCAGTATTAACATCTTCCAAAAACTCGAAAGTGATTTTTTCAGCTTTTACATTATCTTTATCCCAATAATAAGGATTTTTTTCCATTACTATTTTTACAGCCTCATCATATTCAGTCATTATATAAGGACCGTTTCCAATATAATGATCTTTTGTTAAAGCCCAATCCTCACCGTAAGTTTCTATAATATCTTCTCTTACAGGCGAAGCAATATCACTAGCCATAGCCTCTTCAAAATATGGAAGCGGTATATCAAGCTCAATCTTCAATGTATAATCATCTAAAGCATAAACCCCAAGTTCTTCTAACTTCTTCTCGCCTTTCATTATACTCTGAGCATTCTTTATTATATCAAATCCCAAAGAAAAAGGAGAAGCTACCTCAGGATCAATTAATCTTCTTAAAGTATATACAAAATCATTAGCTGTTAAACTTTTTCCGTCTGACCATTTAGCATTTTCTCTTAAATGAAATATATAAACTGTATTATTGCTCATAGCCTCCCAGCTCTCAGCAAGTGCAGGAATTATAGTACCGTCTTCATCTCTTTGAGTAAGCGTTTCAAATGCATGTGTTATGTAAACTGCTGTATTAATGCCTTTAGCGAATGCCGGATCTAAACTGCTAGGCATTCCCCCAACTGATACCACTATTCCTTCATTAGATGATTTACTATTAGAACATGATAATAAAAATATATTTGCAAATAAAATTATTATAAAAATTTTTTTCTTCATAATAGATATTCTCTTTATAAGATAATTTATTTAAATATGATAACTAAATATATAATTATGTCAACTATATTATGTTAATATAATTTCCGCACGGTGAATAGATTAAAAAATATAAATACATTAACTTTATATTTAAATACAAAAATCAATAAAAATAAATCATGCGTAGAAAAAATTTTTAAACTTAATAATCACTTGGGCGGGTGCTGAAATTTCTAATAAAGCTTTAAAAATAATTTAAAATTTTATTATCTAAATAAAGCTAGAAAATATAAATGGCGGGGTATTTATTTAAAATTAAAAAATATTATGTTAATTCATTTATTAATATCAAAAATATATTTAGGATCAACATAATCGCATAGCCAAACTTTATTTTCGGATAAGTAAAATTTAATACCGTCTTCATACATTTTCTTAGAATTAATTTTTATTATTGCAGGTTTTCCATGACGCTCACCTACTTTTTTAGCTGTTTCTTCTGTTAATGATAAATGTACATGAAGTCTTCCCATTTTATTTATGCCTTCCTGTTTTATGCTTTCTATACTACTAATTGAAGTTCCATGAAATAATATTTCCGGAGGTTCTTTCTCTTCAAATTGTAAATCTACATCTATACTATGACCTTGATTCGCTCTTATTAAAGTATGATCTTCATTGAAGCTGAATCTTTTTTTATCATTATATAATACAACTCTTTCAAGTATATCTTTATTTATATTTCTTCCTGTTAATTTTATTTTCTCTATTAATTCATAAACATTAGCCCAGCCGTCTTTAGATAATGTAATTCCTATATTTTGAGGTTTATGTCTTAATACTAAACTAACAAATTTACTTATTTTAACTTCCTCTTTAGTTAATTTATCATCTTTCATTTTATTTCTCCGCAAAATACATAGTTAATAAAATAATATCATTTATTAATTATGTCAACTATATTATGTTAACACTATTATTTAATAGAATTTTATTCAGCCCGCCCACCCGCCCCTAATCTATTGTAAAAAAGTTATTTTACTTGTAAAATATATGCAAATTTTTATTTAAATAAAAAAGGATATATTTATGTCTGTTATAGGTTTGTCAGGAAATCTTTTATATGAAAATACTTCCATACCAAAAGCATTTGTTAATCGTTCTTATGTTGATTCTGTTATGAGGTCAAAAGGAACACCTTTTATAATACCAATCATAGAGGATGAAGAAATAATAAAAAAAATGGTTGAAAATGTTGATGGAATTATTATGACAGGCGGAGTTGATGTTCATCCTTTTAGATTTAATGAAGAACCTATAGAAAAAATCGGCACTATATCTATAGAAAGAGATGATTTCGATTTTAAATTAATGAAATACGCAGTAGAAATGAATAAGCCAATATTTGGAATATGCAGAGGAATACAGGTTATAAATGTATATTTTGGAGGCACTTTAATACAGGATATACCAGCACAAAGAAGTACAAATATACTTCATAGTCAAACAGCAGAGTATCATGCTCCAACCCATAAAATACAAATAGTAAAAGACAGTATTATTTATGATATGCTAGGCGAAAGCTCTGAAGTTAATAGTTTTCATCATCAAGCCATAGATAAATTAGCTAAAGATTTCAAAGTTACAGCAGCTGCAAAAGATGGTATAGCTGAAGCTATAGAATATAAGAAAAAAGATTCTTTTATATTAGGCGTACAATGGCATCCTGAATTAATGAGTTCTAAAATAATAAAGATGCAGAATATTTTTGACATGTTCGTAGAAGTTTGCAAATCAAGAAAATAATCATTTAAAAATAATTTCTATACAAAAATATCTTTATTTTTTATTTTAGTATCTATAAGAATTAATTCTTTTAAGTTTTTTAATTCAGGAAGTTTTTTTATAG